>CAYNHC010000020.1:0-15398 GCA_964396705.1 uncultured Paludibacter sp. | reverse complement strand
TTTCACTACTTAATAACGAAAGAACCTTGTGAGAAGATGCTGAGGAATTAAAACTATTCGAAATTAGATAAATGGTAAGAATAAAAGAAAAAATGAACCTATTATTAAGTGATAATTTAATTTTAGATTTCATAGCCTTAAAATTAATATATAAGTTTGTTCTTTGAAAAAACATAACATTTAATATTTGAAATAATAATTGTAAACAGGACGACAAAAATACATAAAAATTATAAAAAACAGATATGTTTATGTAAAAACAATTAATCTTTTGTAAAATAAGTTTCAAATTGTAGCTTTTTTGTGTGCAAAATTTAGAAATTATATTATAAATAGAAATTATTAACGGTTAGAATTTGATTCCTAAATAATTTCCAAAAGAACACAACAAACAAAAAATTGTTTATGTAGTTTTTTCTGTTATTTGATGTAATACTTTCAACATGAATTTATATAAATGCTGGATTTGTGGCTTTTTTACATTTTTTTTAGGTAATAATTTTTTTATTAAATAATTATGCATTAATTTTGAAGTCTTAAATAAATAATATGAATTATGGCTAAAGATGTAACTTCAAATGCAGGTGCCTCGTATAATGCATTAACAAATGGCAGCAAAATTATAGGTAAAATTATAGCTGACAGCGATTTTAGAATAGATGGCGAAGTTGAAGGTGATATTATTTGCAACGGAAAACTGATAATTGGTCAGAATGGCCTTTTAAAAGGTACAATTTCTTGTATAAATGCAGAGATTATTGGCACTGTACTAGGGAATATAGTTGTAGCTGACTCTTTATCACTTAAAAGCACTGCAAATTTAACAGGAGAAGTTAAAACTAAAATATTAATAGTTGAACCAAATGCTGTTTTTAACGGCACTTGTTCGATGCGACAAGATGTTGAAGTAAAAAGTGAATAATTATTTAATTAATTTGAATAATATTTTTGATATCAATGCTTTTTTATCAATCAAATAAAAATTCGTTGGGGTAATTTGCCTCAACGTTTTTATTTTTAGTAAACTATAATTAAATGGAAAATTATAACTACAGAGCACTCGTAACTGAAGAAATTGATGGAAAATTTTCATCATCTATTAAAGAACTTAACACAAAAGATTTGCCTGCAAATAATGTTTTGATAAGGGTGAAATACTCTTCAATTAATTATAAGGATGCGCTTTCGGCAACAGGAAATAAAGGAGTTACAAAGAAATATCCACATACTCCCGGTATTGATGCTGCGGGTATTGTAATAACATCGAATGTCGAAAACTTTCAATCAGGCGATGAAGTTATTGTTACCGGGTACGATTTAGGAATGAATACCTCGGGTGGATTTGGTCAATATATAAGTGTCCCCGCTGAATGGATTATTGCTTTGCCTAAAAACCTTAGCTTGAAAGAATCTATGATAATAGGTACAGCAGGATTTACCGCCGGAATTTCTGTTCGCAGACTTTCAGAATTAGTGAAACCTAAAGATGGAAAAATTGTGGTTTCAGGTGCAACAGGTGGTGTAGGTTCAATGGCTGTGTCAATTTTATCAAAATTAGGGTACCAGATTGTAGCTGTCTCTGGTAAAGAAACGGAATTTGATTATTTGAAAAAACTTGGGGCTGCCGAAATAATTGCAAGAAATGAGTTTCAGATTACTGACTCTAAACCGGTTTTGTCTTCACGTTTTGCCGGTGGAATTGATACGGTAGGTGGACCTATTTTGGAAAATATTATCAAATCACTTTCACCTCTTGGAGCAGTTACTACATGTGGAAGTGTATCCTCAACACAGTTAAACCTTTCAGTATTCCCGTTCATTCTTAGAGGAGTTTCATTCATTGGCATTTCAGCGCAAAATTATCCAATGGAATTGAGAAAAACGCTGTGGAACTTGTTAGCTGATCAATGGAAACCAACCAATTTAATTGATTTGTACAACGAAATACCCTTAAGCAATGTAGCTGAATCGCTAAATGATATTTTACAGGGAAAATTAAAAGGAAGAACAATAATAAATCTTGATTTGTAAGTTGTTAAATTATTTGCAAATATATTTTTAAAATCAATTTTCCAAATATTTATAAACTAATTTCAGAATTTCTAAAACATTAAATAAGTGTTTTTTTGATTGTTTTATTTTCGTTTTTCAAAAAAAAAACGCAATTTTGCAGTCAGTAAGTAACTATAAGATATTTTTTTTAAATAACGCATCTTTTCATGGCATTAGCAAATGAGAATTATTTAAAGACTCCGGAAATCTATTGTTTCGACGAAATAGAGAAACGCGTTAACGCCTATAAAATTCTTCACCCCAAAACCAAAATAATACGTCTCGGCATCGGTGATGTTACACGACCGTTACCCAATGAAGTTGTACAAGCCATGCATCTTGCTATAGACGAGATGAGTAAACAAGCAACTTTTCGTGGTTATAGTCCACCACAGGGTTACGATTTTCTGATAGATAAAATTCTAAAAGAATATAGAAAAATTGGTGTATCGCTGCCTAAGGAAAGTGTATTTATTAATGATGGTGCAAAGTCAGATATTGGCAATATCGGGCATGTATTAGGTCGTGATAATATAATTGCGATTTCGGATCCCGTTTATCCGGTCTATGAAAATGCAACCATTATGAGTGGAAGGGCAGGCGTATTGAATGATTCAATGAAGTGGAGCAATATAGTTTACTTGAAATGTTCTGAAGAAACTGCGTTTATTCCTGAATTACCTGAAGAAAAAGTAGATATTATTTATTTGTGTAATCCAAATAATCCCACAGGAACTACTATGACAAAGTCAGAACTGAAAAAGTGGGTTGATTATGCAATAGCACACGATAGTATAATTGTTTATGATGCTGCATATCAGGCTTATGTAACTGAGCCGGATGTTCCTCAAAGCATATACGAAATAAAAGGTGCAAAAAAGGTGGCTATCGAAATAAGATCGTTTTCCAAAACTGCTGGATTCACCGGTCTTCGTTGTGGATTTTCAGTTTTTCCACCAGAATTGATGGTATATTCAAAAATGGGTGAACAGGTTCCCTTGATTAAACTTTGGAGCAGGCGCAATGCTAATTATACAAATGGTGTATCGTACGTTGTTCAAAGGGCTGCCGAAGCTATTTATTCACCCAAAGGAAAAAAAGAGGTTCAGGATTTGATTGATTATTATTTGTTTAATGCTTCAATCATCAGAAATGAATTATCGTCAGCGGGTTTAGAAGTTTACGGTGGTGTAAGTTCACCATATGTTTGGTTCAAAACACCTGATGCTCAACCTTCGTGGAAGTTTTTTCAACAATTATTGTACGAATTTCAGATTGTAGGTACTCCTGGAGTTGTTTTTGGCCATTCGGGTGAAGGATTTATGCGATTTACCGGATTTAGCAGCCGCGAAGGAACAATTGAGGCAATGGATAGATTGAGAAATAAGATATAAGAATGTGCCAATAGAATGATGTGTTGATGTGTCCCGATAGCTATCGGGGGTATTGATTTGATAATTAGGTATTTGGGAATTTTTAAAAGATTTTTTTTCAAACTTTTAATTTTAAAATAAACAGAAAATAAAATAATATGTGTGGAATTGTAGGTTATATAGGTAAGCAACAGGCTTACCCCATTTTAATCAAAGGTCTTCAACGTCTTGAATACCGTGGATATGACAGTGCAGGAATAGCATTAATACACAATGAAAATCTAAATGTTTATAAGGCAAAAGGTAAAGTGGCTGATTTAGTGAGGTTTGCTGAACAACAAGATATTGAAGGAACAATAGGTATTGCACATACAAGATGGGCAACTCATGGTGAGCCAAATCAGGTAAACGCCCACCCTCATTATTCTCAATCTGAAGAACTTGCGTTGATACATAATGGTATTATTGAGAATTATGCAGTACTTAAAGAAGGATTAAAAGAACAGGGCTATACTTTTAATAGCGATACTGATACCGAGGTTTTGATTCAGTTGATTGAATATATTAAGAAGTCGAATAAAGTAGATTTAACAAAAGCAGTACAACTAGCACTTAATCAGGTTGTTGGGGCTTATGCCATTGCAGTAATTGAAAAGGGAGAACCCGATACAATTGTTGCTGCACGAAAGGGAAGTCCTTTGGTAGTGGGTATTGGCGAAGATGAGTTTTTTCTGGCATCAGATGCAACACCTATAATAGAATTTACAAATAAAGTTGTTTACGTTGGTGAAGAAGAAATTGTAACGCTACGCCGCGGAAAAGAACTCAAAATCAGAACAATTTCAAATGTTGTAAAAACCCCCGAAATTAAAAAGCTCGAAATGACATTAAATCAACTCGAGAAAGGTGGTTATCCGCATTTCATGATTAAGGAGATTTTCGAACAACCAAAAACGTTAAGCGATAGTATGCGTGGACGTGTGAATGTAGATGAGAATAACATTACACTCTCCGGATTCATTGATAATAAAGAGAAATTTTTGAATGCCAAACGTATTATCATTACAGCCTGTGGTACTTCCTGGCATGCAGGATTGATTGGTAAATATGCAATTGAAGAATTTGCCAGAATTCCTGTTGAAGTTGAATATTCATCTGAATTCAGATATCGTAAACCAGTAATTAATAAAGATGACATTGTAATTGCAATTTCACAATCGGGCGAAACTGCCGATACATTGGCTGCTGTTGAACTGGCAAAATCTAATGATGCATTTATTTTTGGTATTTGTAATGTGGTGGGTGCATCGATACCCCGAAATACAGATTCAGGTTGCTATACACATGCCGGGCCTGAAATTGGTGTAGCATCTACTAAGGCATTTACAGCTCAGGTTACAGTATTGACAATGTTGGCATTAATGATTGGTAAAGAAAAAGGCACATTGTCGGAGGAACAATACCTGAGAACTGTACGTGAGTTAGGCAAAATTCCTGAAAAGATTAAAACAATCCTTCTACAGAATGATGCTATTGCACAATTTGCCAAGACATTTACTTATGCACAAAATTTCATTTATTTAGGACGTGGATATAATTTTCCGGTGGCATTAGAAGGTGCATTGAAATTGAAAGAAATTTCGTATATCCATGCCGAAGGATATCCTGCTGCAGAAATGAAACATGGACCGATCGCTTTGATTAGTCAGGAAATGCCTGTGGTGGTTATTGCTACCAGTGCCGGAATGTACGAGAAAGTGGTAAGCAATATACAGGAAATAAAAGCCCGTAGGGGAAAAATTATTTCGGTAATTACAGAAGGTGATGTGGTAGTCAAGAATCTGTCGGATTATACAATTAGTATTCCCGATACTGAAGAATGTCTTGTGCCTTTATTGGCTGCAATACCCTTACAATTAATGGCTTATCATATAGCTGTTGTCAAAGGTTGCGATGTAGATCAACCGCGCAATCTTGCCAAATCGGTTACTGTTGAATAAAATAAATATATAACAAACCCCTCGTATTTTTACGGCGGGTTTTTTTAATTAAATAATAATGTTTGAAAGTTTGTGCAGTTAATAAATTTCTAAAAATAAGAAGTTTAACAACTTACGAATTTTATCTTTTGTCTCAAATTTTCAAACTTTCAAATTTTTGAATCTTCATTTATGTGCGGAATAGCAATGGTAAGGCTGCTTAAGCCTTTGGATTATTATCAGAAAAAATATGGAACATGGCAGTATGGTTTGCAAAAAATGTATCTGCTCATGGAAAAGCAACACAATCGTGGTCAGGAAGGTGCAGGTATTGCCACTGTAAAACTTGATATGCCTTCTGGTGAAGAATATATATGGAGAGACAGGATAGAAGGAAAAAATGCAATTCAGGAAATTTTTGCAGGAATTAATAAAACCCTATTTGCTGCCGATAAAACGGTTTATAGCGATGTAGAAAGTGCTAAATTGAATTTGCCTTTTGCCGGTGAGCTTTACATGGGACATTTACGTTACAGCACTACCGGTAGAAGCGGGTTGTCGTACGTACATCCTTTTCTTCGTCGCCATAACTGGAAAAACAGAACGTTGTTACTTTCAGGGAATTTCAATCTGACTAACGTGGACGAATTGTTTGATTATCTGACGTTAAAGGGACAACACCCACGCGATAAAGGCGACACTTTTTTAATGCTGGAGTCACTTGGATTTACACTTGATAAAGAAGTTCAGAAGGAGTATGACAAATTAAAACAACGATACACCAATGATTTGGTAATTACCAGAAAAATTGAGGAAAATCTGGATATCGCTTCATTTATTCGCAAATCTGAAAAAATGTGGGATGGTGGTTATGTAATATGCGGTATGTTAGGGCATGGCGACTCCTTTGTTTTTCGTGATAGCAATGGTATTCGTCCCGCTTTTTATTATGCTGATGATGAAATTGTTGTAATTGCTTCTGAACGTCCTGTTATTCAGACTTCTATGAATTTAAAGGAGGAAGATGTACATGAATTGAATCCTGGTGAGGCGATGATTATTAAGAAGAATGGTGAAATTAAATTTGAAACCATTCGACCTGTTACCAAAGAATTCTCCAAATGCTCTTTTGAAAGGATTTATTTCTCACGTGGTAGCGATATTGATATATACAAGGAGCGAAAGAAATTAGGTGAATCATTAAGTCTGCCAATTTTAAAAGCTATCGACAACGATGTTGACAATACTGTTTTTTCTTTCATTCCCAATACGGCTGAGGTTGCTTTTTATGGAATGATTGATGGGATTAAAGAGCATACAAATCAATATGTACGTGTCGAGAAAGTACTTATCAAGGATATCAAGCTTCGTACATTTATTTCACAAAACAGCGAAAGGGATGATTTAGCAACACACGTTTATGATGTTACATACGGTTCAATTAGAAGGGGAAAGGTTGATAATTTGGTGGCGATTGATGATTCGATTGTTCGTGGTACTACGCTTAAACAGAGCATTTTGAAAATTCTCAATCGTCTGGAACCGAAAAAGATTGTAATTGTATCTTCTTCTCCACAAGTTCGTTTCCCCGATTATTATGGTATTGATATGCCTCGTATGAGTGAATTTTGTGCATTTGAAGCAGCAATTCAATTGTTGAAAAACACAGATAAGCAATATGTTATTGATGAAGTTTATCGTAAATCGAAAGAACAGGAAAATTTACCAAAAGAACAGGTTGTAAATTATGTAAAAGAAATTTATAGTCATTTTTCGCAGGACGAAGTTTCGAAACAAATAGCTATAATGCTTACACCATCTGATGTTGATTGTCCGGTAGAATTGGTATATCAAACAATTGACGGATTACATCAAGCTTGTCCCGAATATAAAGGAGATTGGTATTTCACAGGAAATTATCCTACATCAGGAGGTAACAGACTTGTAAATAAGGCATTCATCAATTATTACGAAGGGAAAGAGGTTCAATAATTTTAAAAATGAAATCTGAGAATTATATTTTTGAAGCATCGACTGAATGGGAAACTGTTGCCGAAGGAGTGCGTCGTCAGATAATGGGTTTTGATGACGAAATAATGCTGGTGAAAGTTGAATTTCAACAGAATGCAATAGGATATATTCACTCTCATTCACACCGACAGTGTACTTATGTTGCAAATGGAGTTTTTGAATTTCAAATAAATGAGAACATAAAGATTGTTAAGGCAGGTGATGGTCTTTATGTTGAACCAGATATAAAACATGGTGTAAAATGCTTAGAGGCAGGCACATTGATAGATGTTTTTAATCCTGTGCGAAAGGACTTTCTGAAACAAAATTAAAAGTCAATCTGTCAAAAAACAGTTTATGAAATGTATGAAATTTCAACAATTGTTGATTGGAATTATATCAAAAGAAAACGAGCAAACTTAAAAAAGTTCGCTCGTTTTTTATATTAATAATGTGATATTCTTTTTATTCAATTTTGCCGCCTCGTTCTACTCTTTGTTCTACTTTAAGCGGGTTGGCTCTTATTTCAGCATTCCAGATTCTTCTTTGATAAATATCGCAAGCCATGTAAATTGCCTGACGGAATGAATCTTCAGATGCTATGTTTTGTCCCGCAATGTCATAGCCAGTTCCATGTGCCGGTGAAGTGCGGATAACAGGTAATCCTGCCGTAAAATTCACACCACTTTCCATCGATACCGTTTTAAAAGGAATTAAACCCTGATCGTGATACATAGCCAGTACTGCATCGAATTTGTTGAAATTACCCGAACCGAAGAATCCGTCCGCAGGGTAAGGTCCTGAACAAAAAATTCCCAACTTATCGGCTTCTTTCATTGCCGGAATAATTATCGTTTGTTCTTCGTCGCCAAGAACGCCATCGTCGCCAGCATGTGGATTCAAACCCAGTACCGCAATACGTGGTTTTACTATCGAAAAATCATTTTTTAAACTTAAATTCAGCACTTTCAACTTTTCAATAATAATTTCTGAAGTAATTTTCCCTGCAATATCTTTTACGGGTATATGTCCTGTAACAACCGCAACTCTCATTACATCATTCAAAAGTAACATTAACGAAGGTGTATCGCTCCCAAATTTCTGTTCAAGATATTCTGTATGTCCCGGAAATTTAAATTGTTCGGACTGAATATTTTTTTTATTAATTGGTCCTGTAACGATAGCCTGAATTGAACCGGATTTTAAATCTTCGGTTGCACGTTCTAAAGCAATGAAAGCAGCTTTTCCTGCCTCTTCGGTAGTTCGCCCCGGTTCAACTTTAATTTCATCATCAACGCAATTAATAATATTAATTTTCTTTGAATTTATTTCGTTGATTGAATTAACGACATTGAAATTAATCCCCTGAATATCAAGATGTTTTCTGTAGAATGAAGCCGCTTTGGATGATCCGTAAATTACGGGAACAAATGAATCCATTACTCTTACTTCGGCTAAAGTTTTAAGAATTACTTCGTATCCGATTCCGTTTATATCGCCGTGTGTTATACCAATTATTATTTTTTCAGGTTCCATATTCAATTTTTTATTTTAAGACTTTGCAAATGTATGAAGCAAACTAAAACATACAAGTCATTTTTAATATGATTACCTATTTTTTTGTTTCTTTATCAGCTACAACCGAAACTTCTTTAATTGCGTTAATTTCCTGAGGTAATTTTGCCGAATAAACAACTGCCTCAAGTTGACGGATATGATTGCGTTTTTTTGTTCCAGGTGCAAAAACAAATCCTTCGATGGTAATTACTCTTTGATTTATCTCGTCTAAACGGGTATGGCTGTAAAACGGACCTCCCATTGATGCTCCATTTACCATTTTCCATAAACCGCGAACTTCGGCGCAATATCCGTTATTTACCCAAATTTCTCTGAAAGCTGGTTGAACGTATTTACTTTCGGTACCCATATATGAACCCTGCAATTCACCAGGGATATTCACTTTCATTATTGAATCACGTTTTGCAACTAAAAATTCTTTGGTGAATGTGTTTTTATCTGTATATGGATATGAATAAATGACGATATCTTGTCTTACGTTGGGCTGATCGTTTGTAATCCAGAAGAAATCATTTTTCTTTGTTATTTTTGAAATTCCAAGTGGTATATCAATTTGAATTCCAAACATTTTTTCAACTTCAGCTTTTGCTTTGTCATTTACATAGTCTTTATTATAAGCAAATTGGCGTTCGCGTTCGGTACGCAAAAAATAATCCAGAATTTGACTACCATAAGTTTTTACAGTAGCTTCAAATATTGAGTCATTTGGCGCAACAATTCGAATTACTGATTGCGGATGAGCAAATTTATCCTTCGCATAAATAATTTTTGGAGCAGTATATTTATCCGAAATCTCAGTCTGAATAAGGTTTCGCGAAGGTTTCAGAACGTCCGTAAATTCAACTCTTGAACATTGCGATACATCCAATGCCGGTTCAGGCTGTGGGAGACCAACGACATCTTGTCGCAGCAATGAATCGAGAGCCCGACCTGAAGGTGCTTTCCAGTTGGCATCGTCCATTACAACAAGAATTTCGTACTTGGTTCCGCTCACCGAAGGCATTGTACTATCAGAGCTGATACACGAAGTGAGAATTAACGAGGTTAAAAAAAGGACACTTAATGTAGTTTTCATTGTTTAATGTTTTAAATTAAAGAGTATTTTTAATAAGAATAATGTTTTTATATTTGAATAATATGTGACTTGAAATTTTAAAAGTTAATAGAGTTTTTCTTTGTTCTTTTTTGCGAAAAACGACAAAACAGATTCCATTAAATTATTACGATCTTTCTCGGAACTAATTGTTTCAAACGGAAATCCAAAGCAACAGGTTTTATATTTTCCCGAATACAGAACTGCTGCACTCAACTCGTTTTCTTTATAGACACAAAATGTATATGCATTATGATCGGCAGGTTCAATTGCATCCAGTGATTCAACATAATAGACAGATTCGTTGGCTTTATTATAAATCTGAAACTCGCTTTTTTTTGTGTTAACCAATGGAGCCTGAATAGATTTTATAGTGCCGATGCCGGTTGCCAGTGTTGATTTGAATTTAATTTTCAGGGTGTTTTCCAAAAATTGACGTTCATCTGTTTTAATATAGTTGTTTTCGTACATATCCGAAGCTATGTAAGCACCACTTAACATCAGATTACCACCTGCCTGACAATAATTCCTTATTTTTTGTTGCAAAGCTAATGGAAAAGTTTTGAATTCAGGCGTTTTTTTTGTATTTCCTTTGTACGTTTGTTTTTGTTTTCCGAGTATTAAATCAACATATTTATAGCTATTTAAATCAACATCACCGTTTATAACAGATTTTAGCGACGTAGATACAAACGAAAAACCTGATGCTTTTATTGCTTTTCCGTGCAGGAAAGGATATTCAAAACTATTTCCTGCTATAACTTGAGTTTCATAATTCCCATAACTTCCACCGAATCCGGGAGAATTATTATCTATGAAGTTTTTTTTGCGATCAAATTCATATTGCGAACCTACAAAACTAACATCCGAAATGTATGGAACTCCTGCGTCTTTATCATTTAAAAATCCCGCCATCGTTCCGTTCGTTGTAAAACTTTCCGGTCCGCTTATACGGTCGAATCCATTAATTATCAATACTTCACCCTGCTCCTTTGGGGCGCGGTATGCCGATAGAATTTCTGAAGGAAAACTTTCTCCACCTTCATTTAATGCAGTTATTTTAAAATTGTAGATTTTGCCAGATTGAATTTCAATGACAATTTTATTATTTTTTGTTACGATTCCATTATTAAATCCGCCATTGTCGATGCGTGAATAGACAACAAATTGATTAGCTTTAGCAGATGCTTCAGTAGTGTCATTTACGGCATTCCATCTGAGCTCTAATTTGCTTTTATCAATGAACCTGCAGCTAAATTGTTCTACGGGCAATGGTTGAATTACATAATCCTGATTTGAATTAAATGCTAAATATTTTAAAATGCCTTTGTAAATAGATCTGCTAACCGTAAATCGAAAACGTGGATCGAGACCGTATTGCATGTCTGCAAAATTCTGATGTGATAGTAGTTCCAATAACATCGTCGGCACTTCAGGTGTCCTCGATTCGCTGTAGGATTTATTCCACAATCCTCTTCGTGTCCACGTCGGCAAAAAGTTCAGACGTATATCGTTCACAATTTGTGTTTGAACTATGTCAGTAAGATCTCGGGATGCCCAACGGGAAATATTATTTGCAAATTCGGTATTTCCCTCCGTATTTTGCACTGTACAAATTCCTAAAGTACCTATTGTTGAGTCATTTGGAGTAAAACCTGCATCGGTATGAAATGCAAATGCTAAATCTATTGGTATTCCAAGTCCGTTAACTTTAGGATTAACTTTAGAACCGCCGGTAAGATAATTTACCCAGAAACCCCGCGATTGAAAATCATCAGCATAATCATTTTCTCCTTTTGTTCTACTATAAATACTATCAGGGATTCCAGCCCATTGCAGCCAATAGCGCGCTCCTTCGGTAAAACGAGGATATCCACTCGTTTCTGCTTCGTAAACTGGCGGAGATACGTAAGTATTTGTTGCAACTAAAAGACTGTCGTTAGTTGTTTTTTTTACTGATGAAGAATTTGGACCTGGTTTTCGGGCAATATTCCCCATTCCGCCTCCAAATTTCACAGCATCAGCCGTGATTATTGAATTGGGCGTAGCACTATAATTTGTTAGCACAACTTTATTTTTATTGCTTTTACCTGCTTCAAATTTAAAATGTCCAAGGTATAACCATGTTCCACCATTAAGTGTCTGATTAACTGAAAACAGAGTAACGCCTCCTGCATGAAAAACTTTATAATGAGCGTCAGTGGCACTTTTTTCAGTGGTTTTGTACGAAACATATACTGCATAATATCCTTCTTCCGGAAAATTTGGTATCCATTCGGCATAACTTGTTTCGTCATCTACATTAATGGAAGATACGTAGCGATAAGTTCCTGATCTGAAAGGATTTTCGCCAGAAAACCATGATTTGTGAATATTCCCGAAGCCTTCAGTACCCGATTTCCAGCTTTTTCTGTCATTCACTTCATGATATCTGCCTGGGTAATTTTTCGAATCGTTATCTATTACTATTTCATTTTTTTTTGTATCTCTTTCGCGGGGAACAAAAACATTAGCGCCGGCGTTTTCGAGCATTGGCACTAAAAATGGTAAAACATACGATGAAGTGTATAAATCTTCGACAGTCTGAAATAATTTTGGTCGCTGCCATTCCCAACGGTTTTGTTTCTGATTGAAATAATATCCATGACTATGCCATACAGCCAAATGTTTGTTTTTCAATCCTTTGGTAATATGATATGGGCGGGATAAATTTGTAACCACCGGTTTTATGCCGTTATTGCTTTTCCATTGCTTTTTGGTGTCAATGTTTTCAATTCGATAAAAATTGGGAATAAGATCTTCAATATTTTTGTTGTCTGTTTTACAAATAATGGAATAATCTGGATATTTTTCGGTAGTAATATTCTTTATTGTGTTATAAATAATTGTTACGTTTTCTGGTCTGAAAGGTATTTGCGAAAGTATCTCATTCGCATTAACCGTAATTTGTTTATCAGGCTTATTTACGATAAAACCTGTAACATTTATTCTTCCTACTGTTGCATATTTATTTGCAATCAAAGTTAATGAATCGGAAATAATGGATTCTACAGTTTTCTTTTGAGCCTGAATATAATTAGGAAAATGAAAAGCAATAAAAAATGAGAAAAATAAAATTAGTTTAGTGCGCATTGATAATAAAAATTCTGTAAGTAATGTAAATAATTACTCTATATTATAAAGATGGAGATTCTGTTTTCGATATGCAAAGCAAAAATCTTTCCCAGTCGAAATTCCACGGATCGGTTTTTCTGACAGGAGCAATGTCGCTGTGACGAAGAATATAACTGATATTATGCCTTTTTTGTATGTCTTTTACTAATTTGATGAGTGAGTTAAATTGTTCTTCTGTTGGCGATTCATCAAATGAATTTACAAGTTCAATTCCCAGAGAACATGAATTTAAACCTGTTCTACCATTGGGTAATTTGCTTATACCTGCATGATAAGCGATATTTTTTTCATCAACTAACAGATAAATTATTCCCGTTCGATCAATCAGATAATGCGAGCTAACGTTGTAGTGACTGAATTGCTTGATAATTAAATCAACATCATATTTGCTACCACCAGAGTTGTTGAAAGTAGAATGAATAATTATAACATCTATCGTTCTTTGATCAACGGTTTTCATGCCAAAATTAACTGTTTTGTTCACTACATTTATTTGCGATAGAGCAGTAGTTGAACTAAACAAGAAAACTATTATTATTGTTGATAGAAATATATTAAAAACGATTTTGTTAGAATAATGAATCATATAAAACTACATTAAAAGTTATTAACTTGTCAGGTATCCACTTGTGTACATCCATATAATATATCGTGCAAACTTACCAAGCAGCATTGATAAAGCTACAATCCAAAGACGGCATCTGAAAAATCCTGAAGCAACAGCAATTGCATCGCCAACAGCAGGCAAAAAAGAAAAAAAAGCAAACCAATCGCCGTATCGATGAAATTTACCCATGAATTTATCCATTTTCTCTTTTTTAATTCTCAGATATTTCTCTATCCATTCTATTTTGCCCAATCGACCCAGATAGTAACAGGTTAATCCCCCCAACCAATTTCCGAGTGTGGCAACAAAAACTGCATTCCATGCATCCATTCCATTGTAAACCAAAGCGGTAAAAACTACCTCAGAACTGAAAGGGACTACAGTTGCTGCAAGAAATGCCGCAATGAACAAACCCAAATAACCAAGTTCGGTTAATTCCATTATTGAATTGAACTAAAATAATTGATAAATACATAAAAAATATTGATAACAAGGAAAATAATGAATATTATGGAATTAAAGTTGTTTTTCTGCAAACTCAGCGGATGTGAAATTATCATTGCATAACTCATTGCTATCAGTGGTAAAAGTGCTGTTATATTAGTTGATAATAGGATAGTTATGATAATTGATGTGAAAAACAATACAACAAATAGTTTTAAGCTTTGACGGGTCTGAATGGAATCGCTGTGAAGGTTATTTAGAAAACCGACTAAACCGATTAAAATCAGAATTAAAAGAGATGATGCGTAAATTATTAAATTAATTGAGGGTGCTGTGAATGTAAATGTGGTCTTAAAATTTGATAGTAATTCTGTTAACAGGTTGACATCCGGCTGCAAATATAATCTAACTGAAATATATAGAATCCACGGCGTAATTGCCCCAAACAACGAAGCCAGAAATGTGCGTAATGACAAACTCTGAAACATTATAAACCCAATCCAGAAAGCAGGTAACAACATTATAAATTCACAGGAAAATAAACTGCCAGTTGCCAGAATTAAACTTCCCGCAAATGCTTGTTCCACCCCTTGTTTGTCGCGGTACATATTCATAAAAATAAATAACGCTACAATTATTAGAGTTAGAGTGAAATGATTTACAACTGTAATCCCGGCCAATGACCAGACAGCAATCAATACTAAATAAATTAAAACCGGAAGAAAAGTCCGGGTGCGAATAAGCGAAAATTTTGTGTTTAATTGTACTAACAGAAAAGTATTTAGAAAAGTAATGATTACAGTCAATAAACCTGAGAGAAGTAAATTGCCGGCAAGGAATCTATTGATAGAAAAAGAAAGTGGGTTGCTTTGCTGCAAAGGATGAACGGTATCAGTTGAAGTAAAACTTAGTACCCACAATGCAAAACAGCACACCATTAACAAAATAGCTAAAGGAATTCTTGGTGTAATAAAATTTTGAATAGATATTTTCATTATTTCCGAATCGGTAACCTGTAATCAAGTCATTCTAATTGTTTGATATGACTTTGCAAATATACAAAAAAAGTACTTGTCATGAATGTTTAT
>CAYNHC010000019.1:8392-23898 GCA_964396705.1 uncultured Paludibacter sp. | reverse complement strand
TGAACAGGTAAATTCGGTCGGGACTTTCAATAATTGGGATGTTAATGCAGGTTTTATCCCTGAAAGTTTGCGAATTGATTATATTTTTTCCACAAAAGTAAAAATATTGATTTATAAAGTATTGACAGATAAATATGTTGCTGAAACTTATCCGTCTGATCATTTTCCGGTAATGATTACAAGTGTTATTGAATAGAAGAAGTTACCAAATACGAATTACAACCAAAAAATCACTGATTTTCTTGCTGCATATTTATCGTAATCTATATAGACTCAAATAAATATCAATTTAGTTTCTATAAATAGTTAGTTTTGTATTGTTGCTGAAAATACGTTTAACGCTAAAAAATATGCATTCTATATGGTATATAAATAACAATTTTTTCAGAAAAATCGTTGGTAGTATAAATAAAAATGACTAATTTTGCACAATAATCTGGAGTTTGTGCAGAAATAATTTATCTATATAATTTCAACCAAAACAATTTATTAAATGGACAAAATCGTAATTAACAATTTTCAGGAATTTGAGCAATACATTGGAAAAATTCTTGGTTCTTCACCTTATCATAAGATTACACAGGAACAAATCAATTTATTTGCTGATGCAACTTTCGATCATCAATGGATACATGTTGACACAGAACGTGCAAAAGCAGAGAGTCCATTTAAGACAACCATTGCTCACGGATATTTAACTTTATCGGTGTTGCCACATTTATGGTCGCAAATTATTGAAGTAAATAATTCTAAACTTACTGTAAATTATGGTATTGAGAAATTGAAATTCATGAATCCGGTTACGGTTGACAGTGAAGTGAGATGTACGGCTAAGTTAGTTTCTCTGGTGAATTTGAGGGGCATTACAAAAGCCGAAATTAATGCAGTACTCGAAATTAAGGATAGTAAAAAACCCGCATTGGAAACGAATATTGTATTTCTATATCATTTTGTTTAGGGAAATATTTTAACATATTATATTTTATTATGGCAGGACCCTGGTTCTGCCATAATTTTTTCAATTAAATTTGTATCTTTAAATCATTGATTTTAATTTTACTGTATCAAGAAATACTATGCCAATATTCAACATTCAACTTGAATCAGATAGATTGTATTTAAGACCGTTAATATTCGAAGAACTGAATAAATACATCGAATCTCCGAAAGAACTTGCAAAGTATCTTAACTTAAACGATAGTCACACCGATGCCGACAATGAGCTTAAAGATGCAGTTTTGAAGGAATTCGTACCGGAAATTAATCACTTCGCAAAGGAATTCTTATTTTATACTTTGTGGTTGATAATAAGAAAATCAGATGCTGCAGTTTTAGGTTCGTTCTGTTTTCATGGTGAACCTGTAAGTGGAAAAATTGAAATTGGTTACGGATTGTATAATGAGTTTAGAAATTTTGGATATATGACGGAAGCAATTTTGCGAATGTTAGAATGGACAAAAAAACGAAGTGATATCCAATATGTGTTTGCAGAAACAGAAATTCAAAATCTTCAATCCCGAAAAGTACTTCAAAAAGCAGGATTTTCAGAGATTATCGAAGAAAATGGGTTAATGATTTGGGAGGTAAATGTTTGACAACAAATTATATATATCGGTAATGAAGGAAATTTATTAATATTATGAACTTAATTTCCCAAATGATAACAGATTTAATGATTTTACTATAAATTTGCATCAAATTACAAATAAATTATATGTGGACTAAAATTAGAAACTTACTAACCGTAATTCTCGATTTTATTAAGAAATTCTCTAAAAATTTTATCAATTGGCGAAAAGCAAGACGTGCTCGTTTTCGAAATCTGGTTTGGTATCGGAAACTTGCAAATATATTTCTCACCTTCTTGTGGATGTTTCTTTTATATTTATTTTTGGTCGATATCAATTTTCTTTGGCTTTTCGGGAAATCGCCATCGTTACATAGCATTAGCCATCCAAATCAAAGTATTGCCTCCGAGATTATTAGCTCGGATGGAAAAGTGATAGGTAAGTATTTTCGCGAAAACAGGATGCCGGTTACTTTCGATGAAATTTCGCCAAAACTGATTGAAACGCTTGTAGCAACCGAGGATGAGCGTTTTTATAAGCATATGGGTATTGATTTTCAGGGTGTATTTGCAGCTCTAAAAGATATGACTCAGGGAAATGCCAGAGGTGCCAGCACTATTACTCAGCAGTTGGTTAAAAACATGTATAAAACCCGCGATCTACCCGCGATCAGTATTCTACAGGTCTTTTCGGATTAATACCCGGAGTGAAAATAATTATCATGAAAACAAAGGAGTGGACCACTGCTGTGAAAATTGAAATGTTTTACTCAAAAAATGAGATTTTGACAATGTATCTTAATACAGTCGATTTTGGTAGTAATTCTTATGGAATACGTACAGCTGCAAAAACATTTTTTAAAACAAAACCTGCAAAACTTAATTACGAGCAATCTGCTACATTGGTTGGTTTGCTAAAAGCCACAACTACTTACAGTCCAATTTCTCATCCAAAGCGTTCAAAAGAAAGAAGGAATGTAGTACTCCAAAATTTAGTAAAGCAAAAAATTATTACTCAACACGAGTGCGATTCGTTGCAACAAATGCCAATTCGATTATTATACAGTATTGAACAATCTTACGATGGTGAAGCACTGCATTTTAGGTCATATCTGGATAAATACCTTCAAGACTGGGAAAAAGAAACAGGTCATGATATCTATTCGGATGGATTGAAAATTTATGTCACGATAGATACCCGATTGCAAAAATATGCCGAAGAAGCTGTAAATAAACAGATGAAAATATTGCAGAACAGGTTCTTTAATCATTGGCGTGGTGAGAATCCCTGGAGAGACGAAAATAACAAAGAAATACCTGATTTTGTAGAGAAAATTGCCAAAAAAACAAAAGCCTACGAATTGTTGGCTGCAAAATATAACAATAATTCTGATTCAATAGATAAATACCTCAATTTACCTCACCGTACCAAAGTGTTCGACTATAAATTGGGTGTAAAGGATACTACTTTTAGTGTAATGGATTCGATCAGATATATGAATCACTTTTTACATGGAAGTTTTGTGGCTATGGTTCCTACTTCCGGCGAAGTAAAAGCATGGGTAGGCGATATTGATTTTAATTTCTGGAAATACGATAAGGTTGCTCAGTCGAAACGTCAGCCCGGATCTACGTTTAAGCTGTTTGTTTATACAGCTGCAATGATGCATGGAATTTCGCCGTGTGATACACGTGTTGATAAACCTGTAACCTGGGATTATATTGAAAAGGGGAAAAAAGAGTCTTGGAAGCCAAAAAATGCAAACCGTTCGTACATGGGTCAGGTGACAATTAAACATGCATTTGCACGGTCGATTAATTCTGTTGCTGTTCAATTGGCTCAGGAAGTGGGAATACCTGAAATTAAGAAATATGCCCATTTGTTGGGTGTGCGTACTCCTCTCGAAGATATGCCTTCATTGTGTCTGGGTTCGTCAGATGTTTCGTTACTCGAAATGGTTAATTCTTTCAGCACGATAATTAATGAAGGAGTATATCATGAACCTGTTTTAGTAACAAAAATTGAGGACTCGAAGGGCAATGTGGTTTACAGAGGTCCTACTCAGCAGAAAAGGGTGATACCATACGAAGCAGCATGGTTGGTTACCGAATTGCTTAAAGGTGGATTAACCGAACCTGGAGGTACTACACAAGCACTTTGGGAGTGGGATTTATTCCGTTGGAAAACAGATTTCGGAGGAAAAACAGGAACTTCTTCTAATCACTCTGATGCTTGGTTTATTGGAGTGTCGCCCAAATTAGTTGGAGGATCATGGGTAGGAGGGGAGCACCGCAGCGTTCATTTCCGAACAAGTCAGTTAGGTGAAGGAAGTAAGACAGCATTGCCAATTTTCGGTTTATTTATGGAGAAAGTACTTGCCGATGAAAATTTAGAAGAATATAGAGGAAAATTCCCTGCTAAACCAAAAGAAAAGATAACGCGAAATTACCGTTGTCATACTTATATTAAAACTGTTGTGGCAGAGCGTGATACAACCGCAGATGAAACTATGGAGGAAATTCCGGTTCCGGATCTCTCGGTTGAAGCAGAACAGTAATTTTGTTAATTAGTTTTTAAAGATAAAATAAAAAATGAAATTAAAATTTTCAAAACCCGATTATAGATATCTCGGACAGCTAATTTTAACCTGGACATTTATAAATCTAACTATTAATCTTTTGGGGTTATGGATCAATAAATTAATCAGTAAATCAAATTTTGAGTACTTAACTGATATATTTACAGAGTTTTTAAAACCATTATTGGTACAATCAGTTGTTTTAAGTATATGTTTGATATTAGGTTATTCGCTACTGAATAATAAAAAATGGGTGAATTATTTATTTGTAGTTTTTCAATTTGTAGTTTTCAATATTATTTTTCTGCTCAATTTAAAATTTACGGGTGGAATTCATTTTGAAACTACATGGGATAATTGGGGATTACTTTATTTTAGTTTTAACGGACAGTATTTAATAGATCTAATATATTTATTTTCACCGTTAAATGGTAATTTTGATGGAAACGTTTTTATGCCTGCAAATTCGATTGTTTTTTATTTAAACTGGGTGGTATTAACAACATTATATTTTCTCGTTATTACTTTCCTCACTGTTCCGGTTTTGAAATTTATGAAAAATAAATAAATACATCGATTATTATATTAATAAAAAAACCACTGAAATTTCAGTGGTTTTTTTATGTTTAATTCTTTGATTATAAGAAATGTATAGATTTGTTATAAGCAAATCATTAAGAAAAAATTATAACTTTATAGAGATTATATAAGCGAAGCTAAATTATAATATTAAAATTGCATCACCATATACACCAAATTTATATCCTTCTTTTAATGCAACATCATAAGCATTCATAACATTGTCATAATCACCAAAAGCTGCTGTTACCATCAGAAGTGTTGAGTATGGTAGATGAAAATTGGTTATCATAGAGTTCGCAACTGTAAAGTCATATGGTGGAAATATGAACTTGTTTGTCCAGCCTTCGTATGGTTTAATCTTTCCTTCGGTACCAACAACTGTTTCAAGTGCACGCATCACAGTAACACCTACGGCGCAAATATTTCTACTCTCGTCATGGGCTTTGTTTACTATTTCGGCAGTTTCACTTGTAACCGACATTTGTTCCGAATCCATTTTATGCTTGGTAAGGTCTTCAACATCGATGTCTCTGAAGTTTCCTAAACTCATGTGCGAAGTAATAAAGGTAGATTCTATTCCTTTAATTTCCATTCTTTTCAATAGTTCTCTGCTGAAATGTAAACCAGCTGCAGGTGCAGATACAGCCCCTTCGTGTTTTGCAAAAATGGTCTGAAATCTATCGGCATCTTCGGGTTCAACTTCACGGGTTATATTCCGTGGGAGTGGTGTTTCACCTAAATCGTAAAGACTTTTCTTAAATTCATCATAAGTGCCGTCAAAGAGGAATCTTAAAGTTCTGCCACGCGACGTAGTGTTGTCAATAACTTCAGCTACCACTGAGTCATCTTCCCCGAAATAGAGTTTATTTCCTATACGGATTTTACGTGCAGGTTCTACAAGTACATCCCATAAACGCATTTCATGATTTAATTCACGAAGTAAAAAAACTTCGATTTGAGCTCCGGTTTTTTCTTTGTTACCAAACAATCGGGCAGGAAAAACTTTTGTGTCGTTGAAAATAAATAAATCCTTTTCATTGTAATAATCAAGTACATCCTTGAAAAGCTTATGTTCAATGCTACCTGTTTTTTTGTTAAGCACCATCAATCGCGATTCGTCGCGATGTTTTGCCGGATATTGTGCTATCAGTTCGTCCGGTAATTTAAATTTAAATTTAGATAGTTTCATTTTTTTTGTTTCAATGGATTCTTGCCTCTATTTACTCGACTTGAATCAGTTTAATATTTTAATATAATATTTTTCGGTAATGTATCTTCAATTAATTATAAATACTTAAAAATTAATTATTTAATTATTAAATGAAGAGATTTTATTAGTGAAATTGATGGGTAGTTCTTAATAATAATTTTGATAAATAAGATTTTGAATCCTTCAAATTTTATAACAATGTATGTCCAAAATTCTTGTCAAATTTATAATCAGAATTTAAATCAAATTTTTTAATATCTCTTTTTCAGTATGATTTATCAGATCTTCAATTTCCCAGCAGTTTTCAAGTTTTACATCTCCAATTCTTGTCCGTTCAAGCGCAGTAAGATGTGCTCCACTTTTCAATGCTATACCAATATCACGCGCTAAAGCTCTTATGTATGTTCCTTTGCTGCAAACTATACGGATTTTAAGAACAGGCAACGAAAATTCCAGCACCTCAATCTCATCTATAACCAATAACTTGGGTTTAAGTTCAACAGTTTGACCTTCACGGGCATAGTTATAAGCTCGTTTCCCATCAACTTTTACAGCAGAATATACAGGTGGTACTTGAGATATTTCACCTTTAAAACCCGGAATTATTTCATCAATCAGTTTTCTTGTAATATGTTCAGTTGGATATGTTGCATCAATTGGTTTTTCAAGATCGAAAGATGCAGTTGTTGCACCAAGTTCAAGTGTTGCAATATATTCTTTAGTCTGATACTGAAAAGTTTCAATTTGTTTGGTTGTTTTTCCTGTGCAAATTATCATAACACCTGTAGCCAGTGGATCAAGTGTTCCTGCATGTCCAACTTTCAGTTTCTTAATATTCAGCGTTTTCCGAATTTTCCATCTCAATTTACTCACTAAATCGAACGATGTCCAATGTAACGGTTTTTTTACGTAAAGAATTTCTCCTTCGATAAAATCCATATTTTACTTTTTGTGTTAAAGCTTAAATTATACTCAAATCAACTCCCATATACAACAAAACGAGTATGGCCAAACCTACCACAATTCTATAATATCCAAAAGCTTTAAAACCATATTTTGTAAGAAAACCTATGAAAAACTTAATTGCAATCATTGCTACGATAAACGCAACAACATTCCCAATTATCAAAGTAATTAAATTGTCACTTAAAATACTCACTCCAGTAGGGTCGGTGAGTAGTTTAAGCAGTTTGTAGCCCGAAGCTGCTGCCATTGTAGGTACTGCAAGAAAGAATGAAAATTCAGCTGCATTTTTACGTGATAGTTTTGTTGACATACCACCAACAATTGTTGCCATCGACCGCGATACTCCCGGAATCATTGCAATACACTGAAAAAGACCAATTTTTAAAGCTCGTTTCCAATCCATTTCCTGATTTTTCTCATTGTCCTGTGTTTTGTTAAACCATTGGTCAACAAATAACATTAGAATTCCTCCCAAAACCAGCATAATTGCCACTATTAATACATCTTCCAGCATTGCATCAATAAAATCACCTACGAGAAAACCAAGTATCAATGCAGGAATAACTGCAATGATTAGTTTCAGGTAGAAATCCATTGATTGAAAAAATCTTTTCCAATACAAAACAATTACCGAAAGAATAGCTCCAAATTGAATATTAACTGTAAACGCTTTTACAAATTCAGAACTTTCAATACCTAAAATTTTTTGAGCTATTATCATGTGTCCGGTTGAGGAAACAGGCAAAAACTCGGTAAGACCTTCGACTATGGCAATAATAATTGTTTGTAATAAATTCATTTCCGGTCTTTTTTCGGTTTAAATAGAATCGCAAAAATGATGAAAAGAAAACCAAAAAACGAAATCATTGGACCTACAGTAATTCTGCGTGTACTGAATATATCAGGATTAAATTCAGTTACAGTTGTTGATCCAGTCATTAAAATAAATCCGGTAACTATAATGATAAATCCAACGATAATTAATATCAAATTTGTTTTACCTAAAATAAAATTTTTATCTTTTTCCATGATTGATAAATTGTCTTTTTTATATTTTATACTTTAAATGTTGCTATTCTGTTTTAAATTCAGATTGAATATAGATCTTCCGTTCTCATTTTTAAAAATCTTCCTACAGCAAAATACGACGAAACAGCTGTGAGAGTTATACCAAGTGTTATAACAATTAGCGAAACGAGTATTACCGTCAATGGACTAATCATTAATTCTTTGATTCCGAACTCAAATTGGATGTAATAAACCATTCCGGTAAGCATAATCAGCGAAAAAATGGCGGCAATTACACCGTTTACAATCCCGTGAAAAATGTATGGTTTGCGAATGAACCAGGGGGTAGCTCCAACAAGTTTCATGGTGTTAATTAAGAACCGGTTCGAATATACTGCAACTCTTACGGTATTATTAATTAAAACCAGAGAGATTAACAATAGTACAACAGCAAGACCAAGCAAGACCAAACTTATTTTTTTTACGTTTTCATTTATTAAACTTACCATATCTTTCTGATATGCTACTCTGTCAATAAATTCGAATTTTACAAGTTCTGATTCAATTTTTTGCACACTATCATTGTTGGCATATTCTGCTTTAAGTTTAACTTCCAATGATGCTAAAAGTGGATTGTAGCCTAAAAATTCCTTAGGGTCTTCCCCCAAAGTGTTTATATGATCTTTTAGTGCGTCTTCCTTAGAGATATATTCTATTGATTTAGCATATAATGAACTGTCGAGGTGAGCTTTTATTTGAGATAAATCCTGTTCACTAATTTTATCTTCCAAAATTACCGATAGATTTATATTTTCTTTTACATGAATACTAATGTCGCGTGCCATAAAAAGTATTAAACTCAATAACCCAACAAGGAATAATACAAGAGCCATGCTTATTATTGATGTAAAATGGATATGTCGAATTTTATACTTGTATGATTTATTTTCTTTTATCATGTTGACTTTTTTAATTTTTTTGATTTACGTTACTTTCAAGTTATTTTATCACCGTACTTGTTATTCGCGATTTTTTGAATTGCCAAAAACCTAATCCAATGATAGAAATAAATAATATTAACGAAGAAATAAGCGCTATCATATTTCCTGTTTTATAAGAAGTGGGCTCAAATTTAAACTCTACTTCATAATTTCCGCTTTTGAGTGGCATAGCTCTCAGTAAATAATTTGCCCGGAAATAAGGTGCTTTTTGTCCGTTTATGTAAGCATTCCATCCTTTATCGTAATATATTTCAGAAAAAACAGCCAATTGATCTGTTTTGGAATTGAAATCATAAATCAAATGATTTGGTTTATACGATTTTAGAACTATTGACGATGTACTGTCAGGAATTAATGTTGCAGAAAGTTGCGAACTAAATGTTTTATCAACAACCAATTCAGTTTTTGTGTTAATGTCTCCCAATAATTTCATTTCCTCATCAGCATTTGCCGCAATCCGTATTTTATTAATAAACCATGCATTCCCGTTGGCATTATTATTTGTAAGTGGAGCTGCTTCTTTATTGTATATTACATACTTCATATTCAGCATATTCAGTACGCCTAATGAATCGAGAGTAGGAGCGATGTCATCAAAGTTTTTTGCGTGTCCGAAAGCCCCGAATAATTGCCCAATTTCGCCTTCAATTTGCATGTTGATAAGTTCCTGATACCTCCGAAGTTTAGCGGCATGATAACCTCCAATATTTTTATGAAAATACGAAGGAGAGGCATCGTTAAAGATATTTACCGATGCATCAAGCACACGGTACTGAGATTTATCCTGCAAAATAAAATTGTCGGCTGCTGTTGGTTGAATAAGATTGTCGAAGCGACGCTTACGTGCAAAATTATCATCATTCAGGTAACGTCGGTCAACAGGGACTAAATCGGCAATAAATAAAATTCCTAAAAATACAATTGCCACATTCGTCTTCAATTTTTCCTTTAGGTAAAGCCAAATAACTCCTGTAGCAAGCAATATAAATATCAGTGAACGCCAGGCATCGCTACTTAACATCGATTCACGATCGAGAGGCAATGTTTCTCTCATGAACGCATAATCACCTTGTAATTGCTGGATATCACTCTCTGATGTAAAATTTCCTGATAATGAAGGAATTAATGCGAATACCAATGCAATTCCCCCTGTTATTGCAGCGCTGATCAAAACCGGCTTCAGCATTTTTTGTTTATTAGCTGCCGGACTCAAAAGTTCTTTGAGCGCAAGAATTGCAATTAGTGTTATACCAAATCCCGTAGCCACCAATGTCATCGATACTGTCCGGAATTTATTATACATGGGTATATAATCAATAAATATATCGGTAAGCCACATGAAATTTCTCCCCCATGAAAGCATAAGAGTTAAAATAATCATGGGTATCAACCAAAATAATATTCTTCTTTCCACAATAAAAAAACCTAATACAAAAAGAAAAATTACAATTGCACCCAAATATACAGGTCCCGAAGTGCCGGGTTGTGTGCCCCAGTACAATGGTAATTGCATATCTTTCATTACTTTATCAACATTTGGCACGCCGAGACTTTTTATCTTTTTTCCGGTATTGCTCTCTGCATCAAGTTTTGCACTACTTGCACCACCTTTGAAGTTTGGAATCAGCAAAGTCATTGTTTCGTCAATGCCGTAACTCCACTGAGTAATATAATCCTTATTCAGTCCATGCTGAGAATTTTGAGAGTCTATTGTTAATCCATTCGATTTACCACGCATCGTATATTGGGAGTATTCATACGTGGTTATTAGCGAGGTTGCATTCATTCCAACAGCCACAATTGCTGCCGCAAGCACCATTCCTGTCGATTGCAGAAAAGATTTAATCTGCTTTTCTTTTATACTGTAAATTAATTCTACAACGCCGAAGAATAATAAGATCAGCAGTGTGTAATAAAGAATCTGAACGTGATTTGCTCTGATTGCTAAACTCAGGAAAAAAGCAGTTATTATACTACCAATGATTTTGTTTCGTCGGAAAGCCATAAAAACACCACCTATCAAAGGCGCCATGTAAGCTATCGTAATTGCTTTCGAGTTATGTCCGGCAACAATAATTATAAAATTATATGAGGCAAATGAAAATGCAATTGCTCCTACAATTGCTAACCATGGATTAACCCTGAATGCTAAAAGTAAAATGTAGAACCCAATCAGATATAACAACAGATTATATACCGTGTTTGGGAATAATAGAATTAATTGTTCAACGTATTTTATCAGATTAAATGGCTGATTCATAGAAATTTGGTAGGTTGGCATACCTCCAAACATAGAATTAGTCCACAGTGTTACATCGTCATGCGATTTATTGTAATCGACGGTTTCTTTTGCCATATACATCCAGCTTTCAGTATCGTGTGCAATGAGTTGTTTGCCTTTGATAACCGGAGAAAAATAAAAAAAGGATATGACAGTAAACAAAAGAATTGCAGCTATGTGCGGAGTGAAATTTTTGAGATTTTTTTTATTCATGGATTGCTAATGTATGAAGAAGAGCAGTTTTTGGGAAAAATCATACAAAAGTACATCAAATTTAGTCTATTGATACTGTTTAAGCGGTTAAAATTATTAAAAAAGCAATATTAAACTCAAGAGAAATGATACACATGAACTAAAATTAACCCTATTACTCTCGTATTTATTCTTTTGCATGAAAGATTGATTTTTTAAGTAAAAAAATGTAATTTAATTTTATATTTGCATACAAATTAAAATTTTAAAAATCGCACTTTTTTTTAACAAAAGAATTGAATTTAAAATTCAACAAAATGAATTCAACTTTTTCAATGACCATATTATTTCAATTAATAATTGAAATAAATCTGAATGTAATTGAAATATTTACCTTAATTTTTTAGTAATAATTCTTCTATTTAATTATGAAAAACGGAAAATACTGTATAGGAGTAATGAGTGTTGGTAGTGGTGTAGGTCAATCTGTAATCTCATCGTGTAACTTATCAAAATTACCACTTCATACAATTGGGTTTGGCAATAATCCATTTGCATTTGGAGCATATGAGTGTGATGAAATGGATTATGTTCCAACAATTTATGAGGATAATTATCTTGATGAGTTAATTAATAAATGTAAAAAACATACTGTAGATTTAATCATTCCAGGATCGGACGACGAGGTGCTTATTTTATCGAAAAATATCAATGTAATTGAAGAACATGGTTTTAAAGTTCTTGTTTGCGGTGTTGATTTAATTCAATTAGTGAGAGATAAGGAGCTAATGTGCAGGGAATTATCATCTGTTGCCGATATTTTTGTAAATACATACTCCTTTTCAGAAATTGAAAATTTAATAGATCAGGGTAAAATTTATTTTCCGCTAATTGCCAAACCAAGAGGAGGTTGTGCTTCAAGATGTGTAGAAATTTTACTGCAAAAATCTGATTTAATTCGCATAAACAGTTCTCATATTATACAAGAATTAGCTATACCAAAACAAAGTGATCCATCTCATAAAACTTATATTGAGCAGATTAATAAAAGAATAAACCCTCAAATTGCCGAAATATCAATACAGCTTGTTGCAGACCTGAAGGGCAAAATAATTGGTAAAATGGCTTCATATAATAAACTCAATAATGGAGTTCCAATAGAAATGATACCTTATGAAGATGAATGCATCTGGTCTGAAATTGAAAAACTAATTCCTACCTTACAACTACTCGGACTTAGAGGTCCATTAAATATTCAAGGCCGATTGACCGATGCGGGGTTGAAAATTTACGAAATGAATGCCAGATTTACAGGAATTACAGGTTGGCGCGGTCTTTTAGGGTTCAATGAAGTTGAAACTTGTATTAAGGAATGGCTGAGTATGGACGAAGCAATTCAACCGTTAAAATTGAATTATGATAAATTTGGGATTAGACAAACAACTGATAAGGCAATTTCACTTTCGAATAATGAAAGAGTAAAACAATTATCGGCTAAGTTGAATAATAAAGTGCTTAAACCTCATAAAACAGTTTTGGTAACTGGTTCTGGTGGTTATTTGGGGCAAGCATTGATTCCTTTGCTATCAGCAGAATCCTATGAAATTATTGCATTTGACCTTTCAAAAGAAAAAATATCTCATTTGTACGAATCATATAAAAATGTAAAATGTGTTGATTACTTCGATTTTTTGAATGGAAGAATACAGCTTGGACATGCAGATTATCTTATACATTGTGGATTTGCTAGACCCTACACATCAAATGAACAAATTGCCCAAAGTTTGAAGTTTACAGAGGAATTATTCACCTCTGCCTTAATAAATCAGGTTTCAGCCATTGTGAATATTTCATCACAAAGCGTTTATGGAACTAAACAGAACCCAAAATGGACTGAAGATAATTCAATAATGCCGGAAACAGTTTATTCTACTGCAAAATATTCAACTGAGTTAATGCTGAATAATGTTTGTAATGTAAATAAACATATTTTTGGGACTTCATTGCGATTATCCTCTTTGTCGGGAGGACAAGCTGGCTTAGTTGTTATAGATATTTTAGCAAAGTTTGTTCAAAAAGCAATTAATCAGGAAAATATCGAAATAGTAGGTGGATTGCAAAGAATGGAACGATTAGATGTAAGAGATGCTGCTGAAGCAATTATTTCATTGCTGAAAACTGATTACAGATTTTGGAAAAGAGTATATAATATTGGAAATGAAAAAGATTATTCGATTCTTGAAATGGCAAAGGAGGTACAAAAAGTGGCAAAGCAAAAATACAAACTAAATGTTGATATAATAATTGTACCCGATGAAATTTCATTTTCGCTCGGAATGGATGTTTCTTCATTTCGCTCAACAACAAACTGGGAAGCAAAATATTCGTTAACCGATACCATTGTTTCGCTATTTGATTATATTACACAACTTGGCATCAGTGATTAAAGTGGTATTATTAAATTTTGTCAATTATAATAGCTATAATTGTATTAATAATTCAACCGACTTATCATTAATTCGTTCATCTAATGACTGCTTTGAGATTTCAACTCCTTGTGTAAACTCAATTCACAGGACAATTTCATTAAACTTCTCGTCACTAACCTCGATTCTGAAAAAGCCATTAATCTTGCAAATGAATCCCTTTAAATTTGGAGGTTATCTGTATAGAACCACTTGTACGAACTAATGTTTCTACGTAATAATTTCGTGCAATGCTATCAAATTCCTTTTTTATTGCTGAAACTGTATTTTTTCCTTCTCTTTATGACTCCTTTTTCTGTTTTATTGCTTAGCCTGACAGCTATGCGATGGCTATCGGAACAACCACTTGAAAAAATTAGAAAGCGATAAGAATGTCGCTTGTCCCCTATTAATCTTAACCTTAATTCTGTTTGGTCTTACATTAAAACGTGAATAATGTAACTTATTTTTAAAATTATGTAATGAACATCGAAGTTTTATATTCGATCTTTGAGGCGTTATTATTTAGTATTAAAATCCCGTTTCAAATAGAAGATATAAACCAAAACAAATAAATTACCCATGACTAAAATTAATAAATTTGGACAAAATATGGAAATGATTAAAGATTTCTCAAACTTCTCTATTCCCCCTTCGGGGGTTAGGGGCTAAAAAAAATATTATTATTCACTGTTTTAATTGTTTTTTTAAGTTCCTGTTCTAACGTACTTATCACAGGAAGAAAACAATTGCTTCTTGTTTCAAGTTCGGAAATGCTGTCGATGAGCGCTCAAAGCTATAAACAGTTTATTGATTCGGTTCCTGCCTCCAAAGATGTATCAAATACTAATTTAGTCAAAAGAGTTGGCTCCAGGATTTCATTAGGTGTTGAAAATTTTCTAAGAAACAACAAATTAGAGTCTGAAATTGCCAATCTGGCATGGGAATTCAATTTAATAAAGGATGCAAAAGTCAATGCATTTTGTATGCCGGGAGGAAAAGTTGTTTTTTACGATGGTATTTTGCCAATGACTAAAACTGAAGCCGGTATAGCAGTGGTTATGGGACACGAAATTGCTCATGCAGTTGCCAAGCACAGTAACGAACGTTTAAGTCAGCAATTAGTATTACAGTATGGAGGCGCTCTCACCGATGTTTTATTATCAAATCAGTCTGAGATTACCCGAGTAGGTTTAAATACACTATATGGTATTGGTGCTCAGGTAGGTGTAATGCTGCCGTATTCAAGAAAACAGGAGTACGAAGCAGATCGTCTTGGGTTGATATTTATGGCAATGGCCGGTTACAATCCTAACGAAGCGGTTGCTTTCTGGGAAAGAATGGCAGCAAACGGTTCAAATTCTGTTGTGGAATTTATGAGCACTCACCCTACAGATGCCAACCGTATTGCAAAAATGAAAGAAATTATTCCCGAAGCATTAACGTATTATAAAAAGTAAAACTTATTAAACATCAAAAAATAGAAAAATGGAAATTCTTGTAACTCTTATTATTGGCGCAGCAGCTGGCTGGCTCGGAAGTATGATTTTCAAAGGCAGTGGTCTTGGATTATTAGGGAATATTGTGGTCGGTATTGTTGGTAGTTTTGTCGGATACTGGCTCCTTGAGAAAATTGGTGTCGATCTCGGCACCGG
>CAYNHC010000019.1:0-8292 GCA_964396705.1 uncultured Paludibacter sp. | reverse complement strand
GTAAATTAAAAAATTATGTCTGAATTTAATAATATTGAAGAAATAAGCGATAGTCTGAAACAATATTTGATGTTGAATTACGAAATCGTGAAACTGCAGGCAACCGAAAGGGCATCAGTCTTTGGTGCATTTATGGTAAGTACACTCGTAGTTGGAATTACAACATTTTTATTTGTTTTCACACTGAGTATCGGACTTGGTTTTTACCTTTCTGCTTTATTGGGCAATGCCTGGGCGGGTTTTGCTATTATAGCTGCGTTTTACTTCGTGCTCGCCATTATCATTTTTTTAGGTCGTAAAAAAATGATTGAAAAGCCATTGCGAGATAAAATAATACAGAAATTACTCGGGAATTGACAATTATTAAAAAATAAAAAAATGGTCAATACACATATAATAAATCATGCTGAACTTTTAGTGCGAATTTCAGATTTAAAAGCAGAAAAGGAAGTTCAGGAAGAGGAACTAAAAATTACTTTGAGAGGATTATTTTCTGCTATGAACCTGATTTCTCTTTTTAAAGGAACACCAATTAAAAATGAACAACCGCTTGAGCTCGTTAAATTGGGAGTGAATAAAGTAGTCGATTTAATTATCGATTTCACCTTAGGTCGAAACCGCAGTTTAAAGGGTTTTTTAAGTTCAGTATTGGTCGAAAAATTTACAACTTCACTGATTAACAACAATCTGATAAATATAATTACTGCATTCAGTTCGATGCTACATCGTCGCCACAATACAGAAACAAATACTGAAAATACATAATAAACTCACTTAAATTAATAAAAAATGAAAACAACAACAACTTTAAAAACAGCTTTTATGGCATGCATTATCCTGTTAGGAATGACTAATTGTAATAATTCGCCAAAACAAAAAGCAGAAAATCTCGAAAATGCACAGGAAAATTTAGATGTTGCAGAACAGGCTCTTCAGCAGGCAGTTATTGACTCAACGAACGAATATACACGTTATAAAGTCGAATCGCAGGCAAAACTCAAAGCAAACGAAACTAAAATTGCTGAATTGAAAGCCGGTCTGAAAGCTGATAAAGCCGAGATAAGACTTAAATACGAAAAAGACTTAAATGATCTTGAAAAAAAGAACCAAGACTTGAAAGTAAGTATTGCCGATTATAAAGAAAGTGATGTTAACAAGTGGGAGAAATTCAAAGAAACTTTTAACCGAGATGTTGATTCACTTGGTAAAGCTATTTCAAGAATATCGATAAAGAAATAAGGATTTTACCTTTAAATTACGAAACAAAATGAAATCAAAGAATTTAAGATTGACCGGTCTTACCTTATTGGTAAGCATCATATTGATTTTTTCATTCAGCTCCTGTACGTACAAAACAAAATTTCTTACATCAGTAGTTGTGCCGGCAGCTCAGGGAACTGTTCAAATAAAGTTAGACGCAAATAAAAATTACGTGATAAAAATTAAATTATCAAACCTGGCGCCATCTACCAGACTCTCTCCACCTCGCGATGTTTATGTCGTTTGGTTGGTAACAGTTGATAAGGTAGCCAAGAATCTGGGAAAACTTAACAGTTCATCAGATTTCATGTCAAAAAACTTGGATGCCAGCTTCGAAACGGTAACTGGTTTGAAGCCCTCTAAAATAATTATCACTGCCGAGAACGATATGAATATTCAAAACTCTTCATTTTCGGATGTAATTCTAACAACGGATTATATAAATTTAAAAGACTAATAAAAGCTTCATAACAGGTGAAAACTTGTTTCGCCAATTATTCATCATTAATAAAACAAACATTATGAAACCAATTAAAATGAACTTTTTTGCTTATTTGACAAGCTTTATTGTAGTGCTTTCGTTAAGCTCATGTGCGGTCAAATCACACTTTCTGACTTCAACAATTCTTCCTGCAGCACAAGGCACAGTTCAGGTGAAGATTGATGACAATAAAAATTATCTGATTAAAATTGAATTATCGAATTTATCACCTTCAACCCGGCTTACTCCTCCTAAAGAGGCTTACGTAGTTTGGATGGTTAATGTTGATAATGCGATCAATAATTTAGGACAACTCAATAGTTCCACCAGTTTTATGTCGAAAAATTTAGATGCTTCTTTCGAAACAGTGTCTGCGTCGAAGCCTTATAAAATTATGATTACAGCCGAAAATGATGTAAGTACTCAGTATCCTTCGTTTTCGGAAGTAATTCTGACAACAAGTATTTTGAATGTGAAAGACAGATAATATTATTTACAATTAATTCATCCGTCAGTGGACGGACAAGTTTTACAATTTACAATTAAAAAAACAATCATGAAAAAACTAATTATCTCTCTTGCTCTCGTTTTAATTACCACTTTTGCATTTAGCCAAAATCCCCTGAACAGGAGATATACTCAATTAAATGTGGGTGTTGGATTATCCGGTTGGGGTATTCCTGTTTATATTGGATTAGAAAAATACATTGCGCGGGACTTATCTATTGGTGGCGAATTGTCATATCGGGCTTACAACGAAAACTGGCAAAATAATTATTACAATCATAACATTACGGGTATTTCGGGCAATCTTAATTATCATTTTAATAGTCTGCTTGGCATTTCGTCGCATTGGGATTTATATGCAGGAGCCAATGTTGGCTTTTTTATATGGACATCGCCTGATGGTTATACCGGAAATCACAGTTCAGGCTTGGGACTTGGTGGTCAGCTTGGACTGAGATATTACTTTACCAACAGAGTCGGAGTCAACTTCGAATTTGGAGGCGGAAATGCATTCTCAGGCGGAAAACTTGGATTGTCATTCCCTTTGTAAAATAAATAAAAAATTTGAAGATTTGAAAATTTGATGTAGCGTGACATTCAAATTTTCAGATTTTCTTATTCAAAGTAGAGTCGAAATGCATTGAATCAATACTCTCAAATTTTTAATCCCGAAGATATTCTGGACATTTTTTCCTAATCTTCAAATCTTTTCAAATTTTTCAAATCTTTTCAAATTTTTCAAATCTTCAAATTTTTTAAAAATATTCACAGCCATGAACAATGCACTGAAACTTCCTTTTTACGCAAAAGCTGCACTTTTCTGTGCGGGTATTTACTTTTTTGTCACTATGTTGTACGTTGGCAGTGGAATTATTGTTCCTTTTTTATTTGGAACTGTCATTGCCATTTTACTTCACCCGGTAGTGAAATTTTTTGAGCGTCATAAAATCAACCGCATTTTAGCGATAATTATTACCTTGCTGCTTTCATTTGTAATGATTGTGGCATTTGCTCTATTTATGATTTCGCAGATGAGTAGGTTTAGTGAATCCTGGCCGGTATTTGTCGATAAATTCACCGGCCTGTTAAATCAGACTATCAATTGGGCACCCGGATATTTTGATATCAGTATTGATAATGTGAATAATTTGATAATCAGACTAAAGACAGAATTACTTAATATGAGCAGTTCGTTAATAGGACAAACCATTGTTTCTGCTGGTAATGGATTGGTAGTTGTTTTTTTAATTCCGGTGTATGTATTCCTATTGTTGTTTTACCATCCTTTATTAATCGATTTTGTTTATAAACTTTTTAGTGATGATAGTCAAAGCAAAGTAAAAGAGATAATTACGCAAACTAAGTCAGTTGTTCAACGGTATTTGGTGGGGTTGTTTATAGAAACGTTAATCATCGCGACACTCAATTCCATTGGTCTTTTAATGCTTGGAATCGATTACGCTATTTTGCTTGGAATTCTTGGAGCATTGCTTAACGTGATTCCTTATATAGGTGGAATTGTGGCAATGGGATTATATGTAATGATAACTTTGGTAACAAAAGATTCGAGCTGGTTTGCGCTATATGTATTATTCATGTTCATGTTTATTCAATTGATTGATAATAATTACATTGTTCCCAAAATAGTAGCTTCAAAGGTTCGCATCAATGCCTTAGTTTCAATTGTTGTGGTTCTGGTTGGTGGTGCATTGTGGGGTGTTGCGGGCATGTTTCTTTCTATTCCGCTTATTGCTATTGTCAAGGTTATTTGTGATCATATCGAACCCCTGAACCCCTACGGATTCTTACTCGGAGATACCATGCCTGAAATTGTTATTTTCAAAATTAAGAGACCTAAAAAGTAATTAACCATTTGTTATTTCATCAGTGAAATGTGTAACAAATTCAGTAAAATATGTAATGCGATTCATGGAAATATATCTCATCTTTGTAAAGTTACAATAATTCCATTGTAACATAAAAAAATACTATAATGAAAAAGAATCTACTTTATATTGTAACTGCTGTTGCACTATCATTTCTTTTTTCTGAATCAGGTTTTGCAAAAGTCAATCCGGCTTTGGCTAGTGCGGCAAAGTTTGTTCTTTTCTCGTCTAACGGAGCGGTGAACAATGTTGGTTTAAGTAATTTGAACGGCTATATTGGAACAAATGCCGCTGGTGCAAGTACAAATTTTGCAATTACTAGTGGTACTCATGAAATTCACGATGGTGATGCCGTGAGCATACAAGCTGCCAATGATTTATCAGTTGTATTTAATCAGTTAACTGCTGCAACACAAACAGGAGTTTTATTATCAAATTTAGGAGGTGGACAGGAATTAAATCCGGGAGTTTACGCAATAGGTGAAGCATCAACTTTAACAGGTAATCTTATTTTAAATGGACAAGGAGATTCAAGGGCAGAGTTTATCTTTAAAATTGGGGGTGCTTTCTCAACAGCCGCTTTATCGGAAATTGTATTAATTAACGGAGCCAATCCCTGTAACATTTACTGGGTAGTGGAAGGTGCAGTAACTATGGCTACCCAAACAAAAATGAAAGGAACTGTAATTGCCAATAATGCAGCTTTTTACATATACTCAGGAGTAAATCTAGAAGGAAGATTTTTAACTACTAATGGTGCCATTAATATCGACAGTTTAACTGCTTTTGTACCTGATTGCAGTTATATACTTACACCGCTTATCTACAGAGAAACAAGCTCAATTGCAGTTTTCTCGCCAAATCCAATGAGAGGTTCAGTTGTAGTTACACTTCCTGATGCATCGGCTGCAAACCAGAGTCAATTGAAAATTTTTAATGCGCTGGGTAAAGTAGTTGTTAATAAAGCAATTACAAATGAAACAACTACGGTTAAGACTGATTTGCCTACCGGAATTTATTATTACAAACTTGTAGGAAAAAATAATAAGATTCAAACAGGAAAACTTATTTCGAAATAACACATTAATGCAATAAGACAAAAGAACCTAGAACCAAGAGTCAAATTCAATATGAAAAATTGAAGCTTAAGAATTATTTGACATTTTTTTCAAAATTAAAACCACCCTGAGAATATTTCATGGTGGTTTTTTTATTCTGATAATCTTTTATAAGCAGTGAATGATGTAACAAATAGATATTACTGTGTAATCCATTCGTTGGCTAATAATCTCACCTTTGTCATATTAAAAACATTTCTGTTCACTTCAAAAAGAACAACTTTCCAATAATCACTTAATAAATTGAACAAAACAAGAAAGATAAAAGAAAATAACCGATTAAAAAATAATATCATGTCAAATAAACCCGATAAAAAACACCTTACAGTTTTAGGATTTGCAGGTCAGAAAACCAGTTCAACGTATGCAAAAGCCGGAAAACTTAAATTAGAAAAAGTGAAAGAAAATGTTGTAGATGCAAGAAGTGATTTCAGTTCAGCGCTATCAAAAACAATTGAAGAATTTAAAGCTGAATCAGTTTTGAAAATCAATAATATAGACACTGATATTGCAGGATTAAAAATAAGAATGACTTCGGCGGGAGATAAAATCGGAGCAATCTACAAAGACGAAATCATTAGAATAGAACATTCAAAAACCTTATTGCTAACTAAGCTTGAGGAATTTAAAGATGAAGGCGAGGATAAATGGGCTGATTTTAAAAATGAATTTTTGAACGATTTGCAGGGCTTTAATAAAGCTATTAAAGATTTTGTGGAGAATTTCAAAAAGCAGTAAGGTAGTGGATAGTTAACAGTGGATAGTGGATAGTTGACAGAGTAAATAGTAAGAACTGAGAGTGAACAATCAAAAAGATTTTATGGATGATTTGTCAGGCAGCGATTTAGATGTTCCGGGTTCGGAATTAGATGATGCTCATGAAGAAATTGGCAGTGAAGATGAAGAAAACAACTTGTACAGTCTGGGTGGTGATAATCATGAAAATTAATTCTTGATAGAGATAGTCTCTCTTTGATTGAGATAGTCTCTCTCAAAGAGAGACTATCTCTGAAAAAAAAATTAACTGGTTTTCAACTCACTGATGTCTTTATAACATTTTATAAGTTTATCAATATCTTTTTGATTTCTGAAATAATCTGTCAGACCTATAATCAAGCCAACAACTAGTCCAACACCCATTCCTGTCAGAATTTCCGGTTTTATTAACTGCGGACTAACCATAAAGAATATTGCAAAAAACGGAATCATTAACAATAAACCGATTATAGTTCTCATTCGGGTAATTATTTTAAACTTTAAGGCTTTCTGAAGCAATTCGGTGGTTGAAAACAAATCCATTTTCATTTTTTGTAATAACACTATTTTATAAACTTGCCAAAGCGCTGCAAAAACAAATAATCCGGAGAACATCATACATCCTGCTAACGTAAATAGTCCGGTGTAATAATAAAGCGGAGTTATTATCGAAAATACTGCGCTCAAAATGAGGTATAACACTTCATATTTCATTAATTTGTCTTTAGCTGTTTGATGTCGGTTATCCATAATTTCGTTCAATAATTTTTTGTTTAGCGATTCGTTTTTCTCCAATCTGGTATTCATATCGTTCCAGATTGATTTTATTTCATCTATTTCCATACTAGTTGTTTTTTTGATTGTTCGTCATTTGAGTTAATTTTTCTTTGATCCGGTTAATGCGCACACCTACGTTGATTTTGGTTATCCCAACTATCTGAGCAATTTCGTCATACGACCGGTCTTCGAGATAAAGCAGAATGATTGCTTTTTCAAAGGCATTCAGTTTATTGATAAGGATGTACAATTCCCTGATGGGTGTCGCGTCGCCACTGTCGGTGTATCCCAGTTGTTCATCAGTCAGAGGCTGCGTTACAGGTCTCTTTCCCGATTTTCGTAAAAAAGTGATACAGGTATTTAACGAAATGCGATACATCCATGTCTGAATTTTACTTTCGCCCCTGAAATCGGGAAAGCCTTTCCATAAGTTGATAACCACTTCCTGAAACAGATCGTCCGGAGTTTCTGTTTCGTTGGCATACATGTAGCAAAACTTATAAATTAAAGCTTTGTTCTGCTCTATCAGAGTTACAAATTGTTTTTTTTGATCTTCCATGAAATTCAAATTATTGGAGTGTTCACAGGGTTTTGGTGCAGGATCCTTTCAATTTTTACCTAAAATTTTCTGCAAATCACTCATGTTTTCAACCTTAGTCGCAGATTTGTTGAAAATATTACAAACAACGGATTTTTTTTTTGAGAATAGAGATAGTCTCTCTCCAAGAGAGGCTATTTTTGTGGTTGAAATAGAGATAGCCTCTCCTTGAGAGAGGCTATCTCTTGATTAAATTAAACCAAACTCTTTTGCTCTGTTTTTATTGATTAGCTTTCCAACTCTTAATCCAATATAATCACGGTATGAAGAATATACATAGTCTTCGGCTTTATCAACGATATTGGCTTTAACAGGATTATTATGAATATAATTAAAACACGCAATCGGATATTCTTTTTCCGGAATCCGCACATTTATTTGTGTACCGAACGCTGTGTTGAAATATGAAGGTGTAATTCCTTCAGCCTTTGTTACACACTCGGCTTTTGTATGTGCTTTAAATAATGAGCCTGTTCTTTTTTTTTGTTTGTTGATAGCCTGAGTGTATGAGCGAATAAGATAACCTATTGAATCATTGAAAGTCCGAAGTTTTTCATTACAGATAGCCTCACTCGCAGAGTTACAGATAGTCTCTCTCGCAGAGAGGCTATCTGTTCTTGCTTTACAGAAAGCTGTATTAATTTCAAGTGTATTTACATACACCATGATATGAAAATGATTAGGCATTAAACACCAGGCAATTATATCTGCATAGGGGATGATATATTCTCGCATTTTACGTAAAAACAAAAGATAGTTTTCATCCTCGAAAAAAATATTTTGACGATTATTGCCCTGATTGTAAATGTGATATATATGTCCTGTTTCGAATATCATAAGTTTTGTTGTTTTAAGTTATTCCGACCCAGAGATAGTCTCTCTCACCCCAGAGATAGTCTCTCTTAGAGA
>CAYNHC010000018.1:0-24021 GCA_964396705.1 uncultured Paludibacter sp. | reverse complement strand
GATAGAGGTCGAAATTATAAAATTCTAAAAATGAATACTATAATCATCTAACTTACATAAACTCTAATTAATAAAATGATACTTTCATAACACATTCACCATCAATATTCTTTAGGTGTTTCGCCACGTAAAACCCGAAGTCCGGCCATGGCTAAAGCACCCATTTCATCTTCGCCGGGATACACCACCACTTTTGAAAAATGCGAGACTAATTTAGTTATATAATTGACAATAAATTGATTATATGCTATGCCTCCGGTTAATAATATGGCATCTACATCACCTCCTAAAACAGCCAACATCGAACCTATTTCTTTTGCTGTTGTATATGCCATTGCTTCTAAAACAAGTTTTGCGTATTTATTCCCCGATTCGGCAAGTTCAGCAGCCTTTTGAACATCATTTGTTCCGAGATGAGCCATTAATCCACCTTCGCCTACAAGCATTTTTTTAATTTCGGAAACCGATTTTTCACCTTCAAAACAAATTTTAACCAACATTCCCGCATCTAAAGTTCCTGAACGCTCAGGTGAAAGTGGTCCGTAACCATCCAGTGCCTGATTTACGTCAACAACTTTCCCTAATCGGTGAGCTGCTACAGAAATACCTCCTCCTAAATGTGCAATTACAAGATTCAATTTCTCGTAAGCGGTGCCATTGGCTGCAGCATATTTTCGTGCAATTGCTTTATGATTAAGTGCGTGAAAGAGTGACCGTCGTGGAAATTCCGGCAGTCCGCTGATGCGTGCAACATCAGAAAACTCGTCAACTGCTACCGGGTCAGCAATAAAAGCCCTGCACCCGGTGATTTCAGATGCAATTTCATTGGCTATTATGCAACCAAGATTTGATGCATGTTCACCTACAACAGAATTCTTTATGTCTGAAATCATATTCTCGTTTACATTGTAAACTCCTGATTCTATTGGGCGTAGCATACCTCCACGTCCTACAATAGCTGAAAAATCTGTTAGGTCAATTTCATCCTCTTTAAGTTGCTTCAATATTAAATCTTTTCGGAACTCGAATTGGTCAAAAATTTTTGCATACGGTTTCAATTCATCTCCTGAATGACGTATTGTGTGTAGGCAAATCAATTTCTCATCTTCATAAACTGCAAATTTTGTTGAAGTGGAGCCGGGATTTATTGAAAGTATTTTATACATATAAAATGTGTAAATGATAGAAATTGAACAATTGGTTTTTCAAAACTTCAAAGTTACTAACTTATACAAAAGTAATCGTTAGAAATGATTTTTTAGTCATGAATTGTTAGTATTTTTAGGGAATAATCAAGACGAATTCTTATTCATTTGCTTTAGATGGGAAAAACGATTAGCAAAGGACAAGCTGTTTTGCAACCGCCTGAAAAAGAAAGACAGCTGTTAAATAATAGCCAAACCCGCAATTTTGCCATTTTTTTTCATAAATCTTTGTAGGTTAAAGAATTATTTTGTATTTTTGTACCCGAAATAGAAACAGGTGAAGGGGACAACAGTCCCCTTCATTGTTAAATTAACCATAGAAATGATTTTAAAAGATACTGTAATTCAATTAGTTGAGCAATTTTTAAAAGATGGCGAATTCTATCTGGTAGATTTGAAAATAACTCCCGACAACCAGATTTCTATCGAAATTGATTCCTTTGAAGGAGTATCGATTGATTTTTGTGCTGAACTAAATCATTTTATTACATCTCAACTTGACAGGGAAACTGAAGATTACGAGTTGCAAGTAAGTTCGGCAGGATTAACGGAACCATTTAAGGTGCTGAAGCAATATGAAAAGAACATTGGCAACGAAGTGGAGGTTTTAACCAAGGAAGGAAAGAAAATTGCCGGAATATTGAAACAAGCAAACGAAGATTCTTTTGTTCTTAGTATTGAAAAAACAGAGAAACCTGAAGGGTCAAAACGCAAAATAACTGTAGAAGAGGATATTACATTTCTATATCAAGATATCAAAACCACAAAATATATTATTAGATTCAAATAAACCATGAGCAAAAAAGAAACTGTCAGTTTAATTGATACCTTTTCGGAATTTAAAGAACTGAAAAGCATCGACAGAAGCACATTAATAAGTGTAATGGAAGAGTCGTTCCGGAGCGTAATTACAAAAATGTTCGGTTCCGATGAAAATTACGATGTAATTATAAATCCCGATAAAGGTGACTTTGAAATTTATCGCAACCGAACTGTGGTTGACGATGATGAACTCGAAGATTCTAATACGCAAATTTCACTGACGGAAGCTAAAAAAATTGATGCAGACTACGAAATAGGTGAAGATGTAACAGATACAGTTGATTTTTTAAGTTTCGGAAGACGTGCAATCCTAACATTGCGTCAGACGTTGTCATCGAAAATTCTGGAACTTCAGAAGGATAATGTATTTACAAAATACAGTGAAAAAGTGGGTCAGATTGTGAGCGCCGAATTGTATCAGATTTGGAAAAAGGAAATGCTGCTGATCGACGATGAAGGTAACGAACTTTATTTGCCTAAGACAGAGCAGATTCCTACCGACTTTTACAGAAAGGGCGATACCGTACGTGCAGTTGTGGCAATGGTTGAGAACAAAAACAATAATCCAAAAATTATACTTTCACGTATTTCTCCGGTTTTTCTCGAAAGACTTTTTGAACTTGAAGTGCCTGAGATTCATGAAGGTTTGATCTTGATAAAAAAAATCGCACGTATGCCGGGCGAACGTGCTAAAGTTGCCGTAGAATCGTACGATGATCGCATTGATCCTGTAGGCGCTTGCGTTGGTGTTAAGGGTTCACGTATTCACGGAATTGTACGTGAATTAAGAAATGAAAATATTGATGTTATCAATTTTACAAATAATGTAAGTCTCTTTATTTCCCGTGCATTGAGTCCTGCAAAAATATCATCAATACGTCTTAACGAAGCTGATAAAAAAGCCGAAATTTACCTTAAACCTGAGGAAGTTTCTCAAGCCATCGGTAAAGGCGGTTTGAATATAAAATTAGCCAGTATGCTTACCGGTTATACGCTGGATGTTTTCCGCGAATTAGATGAAGATGCCGAAACAGAAGATATTTACTTAGATGAGTTCAGCGATGAAATTGATCAATGGGTAATAGATGCTTTGAAAGCGATAGGTTGCGATACTGCAAAAAGTGTCTTAGCGATACCTGCTCAGGAGCTGATTCGTCGTACCGATCTTGAAGAAGAAACAGTAAACGATATTATTGAAATATTGAAAGCTGAATTTGAAGAAGAGGAGTAGAAAAATTGATTTGAAAGAGTATCGAAGAATGCTTTTTTAAACAATATTATTATTAGGAATCAACTCCTGTTACAATTTTTTTTAAACAATTCAAATATATATATGTCCATAAGATTAAGTAAAGCCTGTAAAGATTTAAATGTAGGAATGACCACTGCTGTAGAGTTTCTGGCAAAAAAAGGTCATAAAATTACAGTTGATCCCAATTTGAAATTGTCGGATGAACTGCATCTTTTGCTTGCCAAGGAGTTTAACAAAGATATGGCGCTTAAGATGGAATCTGAGAGGTTAAGCTTCGAACGTCACTTAAAAGAAAAAGCGGCTACGGTTGGATTAGATGGTTATTTACAGCCTAAGTCAACTCCAAAGCAAGAAGATATAATACCTGTAATTGTTCCAGAGGAACAAAAACTTCAAATCAAAGCTGTTGGACATATTGATTTGGATGCTTTAACAAAATCGAATGAACCAAAACCACTTTCAAAACCGGTAATTGAAAAACCGAAAACTGAACAGCCAAAAGCAGAGGTGGTAGTTACTGAACCTGTAAAACAAGTTGAAAAACCAATTGAAGAAGTAGTTGTAACTGAAAAAGCAGTTCCTCAGATTTTGGAGAAAGAAATAATAGTTGAAAAAGAAGAAAAAATTATAGTTGAAACTGAAAAAGTTCAACCTCAAAAGCCGGAATCGGAAATAAAGGAAATTATAAAAACTGACGAAGTTAAAGCTGTTGACGAAAAAGTTGAAAAAGTAATCCCGAGTGAAGTTAAAACTGAATCAAAACCAATTGAAAAAGCAGTTGAAAAACCAAAAGAGATACAAGCAGAAATAACTCAACCAGTTAAAAGAATTGAGATTAAACCCAAAGAAATACCAGTTATAACACCTGTTGTAGAGCCTGTTGAAGATGAAATATTCAAGTTGAAACAGCCTGTAATTGAAAACACAATGGTGATTGTGGGAAATATTGATTTGGATTTAATCAACCAAAACACCCGTCCGAAACCTAAAACTAAAGAACAGAAACGTAAAGAAAGGGAAGAGAAGAACAAACAAATTGTTGACGCAAAGAAACCTTTCAACGGAGAGAAAAAAACCCTTATTCTGAGTACGGATGTTGCAGCTCAAAAAAAGAAGAAACGCGAACGTTTTACCAATCAAAGGGTTGACATAAGCAAGGTTTCAAAAGAATCACAAAATCTAGGGCAACCTAAAAAACCTGTACCTGGTGGAGCTGTAAATACTACAGCCGGCAAACCCAATAAAGATAGAATCAAAAAACCTTTAAAAGCAGTTGTTAACGAAGAAGAAGTTCAAAAGCAAATAAAGGAAACCCTGGCTCGTCTTGCCGGTGGTAACAAAAAAGGAAAAGGTGCAAAATATCGTCGCGATAAAAGGGAAAGCATCAGTGCTCGTATGCAGGAACAGGCTGAACGAGACGAAGCAGAACTTGGAATATTGAAACTAACCGAATTCGTAACGGTTAGCGAACTTGCCGTCATGATGGATGTTTCTGTAAATCAGGTTATAGCAACTTGTATGAGTATTGGTATGATGGTTTCGATAAACCAACGACTTGATGCCGAAACTATTAATATTGTGGCTGAAGAATTTGGATTTACAACACAATATGTAAGTCACGATGTGGTTGAAGCAATTGGTGAAGATGAGCCAGACAGAGATGAGGATTTACAACCAAGAGCTCCGATTGTAACAGTGATGGGTCACGTTGACCACGGTAAAACTTCGCTGCTTGACTATATTCGTAAAACCAATGTTATTGCAGGTGAAGCAGGTGGAATCACACAACATATTGGTGCTTATAATGTTAAACTTGATAACGGTCAGAGAATCACGTTTCTCGATACTCCCGGTCACGAGGCGTTTACTGCCATGCGTGCACGTGGAGCAAAAGTAACAGATATTGCCATTATTATTGTAGCGGCAGATGATAATGTAATGCCTCAGACCATTGAAGCAATTAATCATGCCTCGGCAGCAAATGTGCCAATGATTTTTGCAATTAATAAAGTGGATAAACCGGGTGCTAATCCTGAAAAAATAAAGGAAACTTTAGCCAATATGAATTATTTGGTTGAAGAGTGGGGCGGAAAATATCAATCTCAGGATATATCTGCTAAACAAGGACTTGGTATTACGGAATTACTTGAAAAAGTGTTGCTTGAAGCGGAAATGCTGGATTTGAAAGCAAATCCAGATAAACGGGCTATGGGCTCTGTTATTGAGTCTTCACTCGATAAAGGTAGAGGTTTTATCTCAACGATATTAGTTGCCAACGGAACATTACGTCAAGGCGATGTGGTACTTGCCGGTATTAATTACGGTAAAATTAAAGCTATGTTCAATGAACGTAATCAACGAATAAAAGAAGCTAAACCGGCTGAACCGGTTTTGATACTTGGATTGAACGGAGCTCCTCAGGCAGGTGATAATTTCAACGTAATGGCAACCGAACAGGAAGCACGCGAAATTGCTAATAAACGCGAACAATTACAACGCGAACAGAGCATTCGTACCAAAAAACATTTCACACTCGACGAATTAGGACGCCGAATTGCATTGGGTGATTTCAAAGAAATGAATATTATTGTGAAAGGTGATGTGGATGGTTCTATTGAGGCATTGTCGGATTCATTATTGAATCTTTCGACAGAAAATATACAAATTAACGTTATTCATAAAGCTGTTGGTGCAATTTCTGATTCTGATATTCTTCTTGCTGCTGCTTCGAATGCAATTATTTGCGGATTCCAGGTTCGACCAACTACTTCGGCACGCAAAATGGCTGAGAAGGAAGAGATTGATATTCGTTTGTATTCTATTATCTATGATGCAATAGAAGAAATTAAATCAGCTATGGAAGGTATGCTTTCTCCTGAAATTAAGGAAGAAATTACTGCAACAGTTGAAGTCCTCACAGTATTTAAAATTACTAAAGTAGGTACTATTGCTGGTTGTTTGGTACGCGAAGGAAAAATTAAACGTTCAAATAAAGTTCGTGTGATACGTGATGGAATTGTAATTTATTCCGGTGAACTTGATTCGCTGAAGCGTTTTAAGGATGATGTGAAAGAAGTTGGAACCAACTACGAATGTGGTTTAAATCTGAAAAATTATAATGATATTCAGGAAGGTGATATCATTGAAAGTTTCGAGGAAACTGAAGTTAAAAAAACACTTTAATGTAAATCCATAAATAGAAGTGAGAAATTAAATTTAGTTGAAATAGTGTATTAACGTAGGGGATAGAATTATCCCCTGCTTTTTTTTATCTATAATAAACACGACAGATGGCAGTTTCAAAGAATCAAATAAAAATGATAACCGCATTAAGCCACAAAAAATTTCGTGACGAAATGAAATTGTTTGCAGCTGAGGGAACAAAATTGGTAAAGGATCTGATATCAGTTTTTGAATGTTCGTTACTGATTGTGACCGATGAATGGTTACTTGAAAATGAACCTTTCAGTTACCCAAAAGCAGAAACTGTTACAACCGATGAATTCAAAAAAATTTCGAACCAGAAAAATCCACAGGGAGTTTTAGCCGTTTTCAAGAAACCTGATTATAAATTAGATATTGATACTCTAAGTGAAAAATTAAGTCTGTTGCTCGATGAAGTACAAGATCCGGGAAATTTAGGCACGATAATTCGCGTTGCTGATTGGTTTGGTATCAGAGATATTATTTGTTCGGAGAATTGTGCCGATGCTTTCAACCCTAAAACTATACAGGCAACAATGGGAGCAATTGCACGCGTTAAAGTTCATTACGTAGATATTCAGAAATTTGCAAATGAAATACCTAATGGAATACCGGTTTATGGTACGTTTATGAATGGAAATGATATTTATAGTGAGGCATTGACTGAAAACGGAATTATTGTAATGGGAAATGAAGGAAACGGAATTTCACCTGAAACAGAAAAGTTAGTAACCAGCCGGTTGCTGATTCCTAACTTTCCAAAAGATGAAGTGACTTCAGAATCACTTAACGTAAGCATTGCTACTGCAATTATTTGTGCCGAATTCCGCCGCCGCTGCAAATAACTCCCAACTCGCAACTTTATAAACTTTCAAACTTTATAAACTTTATAACTTCTTACTCCATATCTCCTTCCATATTCATTTCGGAGGAATTCATCTTTTTATCTGTTTTCTTCGGTTTCATATTCCCGAAATTGTAGGTTGCAGTTAGTCCAATCATTCTACCATGGAAATATGACTCGTTAGTTTGATAAAATCCGTCACCCCATGTTACAGTATTTCTCTTACGAGTGTTGAGTAAATCGCGTACCATGAAATTGAGACTCAAATTCCTGTCGAAGAAGGTTTTTCGTAACCCCAAATCGATAGCATAACTTGCTGTTTCTTTGCCCTGAGCGATCAATCGGGGAGCAGAATAATCGGCAGTTATTTGCCCGAAAGTAGTTTTGCCAAGTATGATATTTGCCATAACACGTCCACTCCAGGAGAAATTCTGTTGTGAAGGGACAAAAGTAGAAATAGTATTGTCGTATGGATTCGTATATCTCGTCGAATCAAGTTTATTATAATATAAATTCAATGAAGAAGTCAGATTTACGATTTTAAAAATACGGTTCTTGGCTACCAATTCCACTCCCGAACTAGTTGATTTTGTGAGGTTCATAAATGTACTTTCCATTGTTCTGTTATTCATAAAACTAACATCCTGGATTACCTGATCAGTAAATCGATAATAGGCCGAAGCAGAAAGTGAATGATTGTCCCAGCTTTTCAGGTAATTAAATTCGAGCGAAGTAGAATATTCCGGTTCAAGATTCGGATTTCCATATGATATATTAGTTGAATCGGAAAAATCTCGGAAAGGATTTATCTGTCTGCCTCTCGGACGATTCACCCTGCTTGTGTAGTTTAACTGTACTTCATTGTTTTTTGGTAATGAGTAGGACAGGTAAACACTTGGAAATAATTTTAGAACAGGTTTAAAATCCACAGGAATAGTTTTTTCCTTCCAACTGTCGGTTTTATCTTTATAAGTATATTCCGAAGAACGAATCAGATATTCAGCCCTTAAACCACCCTGAACGCTAAGTTTCTCAAAAAAACGATCGCCATAAGTAAAGTAAGCGGCATGAATTTGTTCTTTATAGTTGAAGTTATTATAATAAGCCTCAACGTCTTTATTGGTAAGGTTGTTGATAGCAGAAGCCGGGCTTAAACGTTGCTGTATTGTACTTTGCCAGCCAGCCTCAAGCCTTCCGGTTTCCGAAAATTTTTGGGTGTAATCCGTTTTAAACTGTAATTCGTTATTCTGACCCACTGAAGTTTGGGTAATATCTTGTGTGATTTTTTCTAAATTTGAGAAATCGGATTGCTTAAAGTTAGTGCTACCTCCACGTTCATGTCCTGAATAAGATAGACTTGCCAATAAATTGGAACCCTTTTTATCAAAGTCATGTTTATAATCTAATGATACGTTCATTGCATTACGAAATCCATCATCTGAATTGTTACGTCGGTAATTACGGAGTATATTTTCGGTTGTTAAATCGGTAAGAGTATTATTGATTACTGATGAACCTTTTCCAGTTCCTCTCATACCAAATCCTCCGAGACTAATTGTATTTTTATCGTCGAGATGATAATCGGCTCCGGCACGTAAAAATAATCCGCCAAACGAACGATCCATAACTGAATTTTGATTCAATAAGCTTAGTGTATCTGAGCCGGCAATACTATAACGGTCAACATTACTACCTCCTCTGAAACCCATAGCACGATAACCTAAATTGATATATGCATCGACTTTAGAACTGCTGTAGTTTAAATTTGTGCCTAAAGTTCCCCCGATTTTGCCTCCATCTGTGTACATAATTCCGGTCGAAACACTTCCATAATATCCAGCTTTACGATTTTTCTTCAAGACCAGGTTGATTATCCCGGCAGTTCCTTCAGGATTAAATTTTGCAGAAGGATTGGTCATAACTTCAATAGATTCAATGCTTTCAGCTGGCATTTGTTGTAATATTTGCGCTCTGTTTTCAGAAGTCAATCCTGATGGTTTTCCGTTGATCCACACTTCAACATTAGCGCTGTTACGAAGCGATACATTTCCTTCATTATCAACATCTACCGATGGAATATTCTGTAGCACTTCAGTAGCCGAGCCTCCGGCCGAGGCAATATTTTGATCGACAGTGAAAACCTTTTTATCGATATCGAAACGCATTTGCGTACCCTGTCCCACTACATCGACTTCTGAAAGAGTTTTGCTATCTTCAATCAGTTTGATAAGTCCTACATTAAGTTCCTTATCGTTCATATTTAATGGGATATTAATAGTATTATACCCAACAAAACTGACGCGAAGAAAATATTTGCCGGTAGGAACGCTGGGGAGCAGAAAATCGCCTTTTGCATCCGAAACTACACCAACAGCAGGCGCTTCTTCATTTTGTTTATATAGAGCTACATTTACAAAATCTAATGGCGATTGAGTGGTAGCATCAACAATTTTACCTTTAATAGTATAAAAAGCAAATAAGGGTAAAGTAAATAAGAACAGAAACAGAGAAATAATAATTTTTTTCATTTTAAAAATATGTAATTCTGAAATTAAAATAATAAATAGACAACTTTGACTTTCATGAGTAAACAAGGTTTAATCTGATAAGTTTTTTTCACAAAAAAAAGGGTGTCATGGAAATAAACACCCTTTTTAAACTATTGTTTTACTAAGAATCTTAAAAATTAGGTAATATATATTTATCGCGCGATTCCAAAATTTTATTTACCTGATTTACTTCAAGAAAAGTGGTGCCAAAACCTTCACCGAAACTTCCACTCAGGTAACAAACGGAATCTTCCTGATTTATCAGTTCTACTTTTAATAAATACTGTAATGCTTCAATAAAATACTGTTGTGTATTTCCTTTACTTTCCTGAAAAAATGGAAATACGCCATACGAAAGCGCCAGAATTCGGGTTGAAAAATCGTGATAACAAATGGCTAATACAGGTTTTGCACCACGATAAGCAGCAAGATAACGTGCTGTACGTCCGCTGTAAGTGTCAGTTATAATGGCTTTTGTTCCGAGTTTTGTGCTTGTTTCTACGGCAGCGTTACATAGGAAAGACGTGAGATCGTTAGTGCTTATTTCGATAGGAATGTCATTCTCAGCCATTTTTGTATTCTCAGCTTCTTTTGCAATCGTTGCCATGGTACGAACTGCTTCGACCGGATATTTTCCATAAGCTGTTTCGCCACTGAGCATCAATGCATCTGTTCTGTAATAAATTGCATTAGCAATGTCAGTAACTTCAGCACGGGTTGGACGCGGATTCTTAATCATGGTGTGAAGCATCTGTGTAGCCACGATTACAGGCTTTTTAGCCTGAACACATTTCCGTATCAATCGGCGTTGAATACCCGGGATTTTTTCCTGAGCCACTTCTATTCCCAAATCGCCACGTGCAATCATTACCCCATAAGTTTGTTTGAGGATTTCATCAATATTATCAACTCCTTCCTGATTCTCAATTTTAGAAATAATCTTTATCGGGCTCTTATATTCATCTAAAATTTTTTGAATGTCAATCACATCTTGCTTGTTCCGGACAAAGGAGTGAGCAATAAAGTCAAGGTTATTTTCGATAGCGAAAACTATATTTTGTTTATCACGTTCGGTAAGCGACGGTAAATTAATGCGTACACCGGGTACATTTACACTTTTGCGACTTCCGAGAACACCATCGTTTTGAGCTTTGCATATCAGGTATTCACCTGTTTTTTCTTCTACCTTTAAATCAATTTCACCATCGTCGATCAGTATATCGTCGCCAACATGCAAATCTCTCACAAAAAACGGATAGTTTACAGCGATACACTCGATATCACTAACGATATCAGGATTGCCCACGATTTTTATAATATCTCCGGTTTTAATTTCAATGTCCTCGTTTCTGACAATCGTTGTCCGAACTTCGGGTCCTTTGGTATCCATAAGCAAAGCAATCTGATTGCTTACTGCCCGTACATTATTGATGATTTTCAGAAAACCTTCTTTCTGCAAGTGAGCCGAATTCATTCGAACCACATTCATTCCTTCATTATATAACTCTTGTATAAAATCTACATCACAGCGTTTGTCGCTTATGGTAGCTACTATTTTTGTTAATTTTGACATAAAAATATATTTGCTTAATAACTAAAAAAACAATTCCTTAAAACTAAAACTGATATTGTTAACTAAATCAGAAAAGACTCAATTGCAAGACGATACGAATCCATACCAAATCCCACAATGCAACCTTTAGAAACCTCAGATAAATAAGAGTGATGACGAAATGTTTCGCGTTTGAAAACATTGGATATGTGCACCTCAATTACCGGAGTTGTTATCGACCGAATGGCATCGGCAATGGCAACAGATGTATGTGTGTAAGCACCTGCATTAATTACAATTCCATCAAAATCAAATCCTGTTTCATGCAACTTGTTTATAATTTCGCCTTCGGTATTCGACTGAAAGTAAAATAATTCTACGTTATGAAAAAGGTTTTTTAATGTTTCAAAATATGCTTCAAATGTCAGATTTCCATATACTGAAGGTTCCCGTTTGCCTAATAAATTCAAATTAGGACCATTAATAATCTGAATGCGTTTCATAATTTGTATGTTTGATTTATTTTTGTTTATTGGACTTAAACTGATTAGATATGAGGTGTATAAGTTATTTTATCTGCTGAAGATACAGTATCCATTAAACAAGTAAATCACTTTAATGTTTTATAAAAAATAACTTCGCAAAGTTATGAAAAAAAAATGATGTGTAGAAATTGTTAACTTTGCAAGGTTTTTTTAAGTCAGTTTGTATAAATTAAAATCATATTACTATCAAATTATCATGTCGGATCTGAATAAAATTATACCGGTTGTTTCACGGAGAAACCTTTTGCTGGTAGCTGCTTTAGTTTGGCTTCTGGCTGGGTTAATGCTGATTACAAGAGGTTTGAATATGTATTTTTCAATAGGTGGAACTTATGATTTAAATACTTTGATAAGTCTGATAATAGGCGTTATATTTTATTTTGCTGTATTTCGAAAAGTGTCAGACAAGCATATTCAAAGAATATTGATACTGAAAAATCAATACATACCTTTTTATCAGTTTTTCAATAAAAGAAGTTATATAATGATGTTATTAATGATTACAATGGGCGTGTTGGCACGAAAAACAGGAATTGTTCCATCTTATTATTTGTCATTATTTTACATCACAATGGGAACTCCACTGCTGATTTCGGCTTTTAAATTCTTACACAGAAGGATCAAAAAAAATAACGGACAGACTATTTAATGTCATTTGCCCGTTATTTTTATAATTTATCCTATTTCAACCATTTATCTAACCATTCGTAGAATGTTCTATGCCAAAGAACACCATTTTGAGGTTTTAATACCCAGTGATTTTCATCGGGGAAAATTAGCATTTCGGCCGGAACACCCCGTAGTATTGCTGCGTTGAATGCAGCCATACCTTGAGAAGCCAGAATTCTGTAATCTTTTTCACCGTGAATGACTAAAATGGGCGTATCCCATTTATCAACAAATAAATGCGGTGAGTTGGCATAGGAGCCTTGTGCAGTGGCATTGGCTTTATCCCAGTAAGCGCCACCCAAATCCCAGTTCACAAACCACATTTCCTCTGTTTCGAGATATTGTTGTGGTAAATTAAACATGCCATCGTGTGCCAAAAAGGCTTTAAAACGTTTTTCGTGATGACCTGCTAACCAGTAAACCGAAAATCCACCATAGCTTGCACCTATACATCCCAATTTATCTTTGTTTACAAAAGATTCCTTTGCTAAAGCATCGATAGCCGACAGATAATCTTTCATGTTTTGTCCGCCATAATCACCACTGATTTGTTCCAACCATTCCATACCAAAGCCCGGTAATCCACGGCGGTTCGGTGCAACAATAATATATCCATTGGCAGCCATTAACTGAAAATTCCAGCGATACGACCAAAACTGACTAACCGAAGATTGAGGTCCTCCCTGACAATACAAAAGTGTTGGATACGTTTTTGTAGAATCAAAATCCGGAGGATAAATCACCCATGTTAGCATTTGCTTATTGTCTGTTGTGGTTATCCAGCGTTCTTCCACTTTTCCCATATTGAGCTGTGCAAGTATTTCCTTGTTTTCGAACGATAGTTCGGTTTCTGCACCCGATTTGGGATCTATGCTGTAAATTTCATCAGGTTTACTTATCGAATGTTTCACGCCGATAAGCTTGTCTTTTGCTTCAGCCACAAAAGCGTAATCATGAGCACCTTTGGTAATTTGAGCAATCTTATTGTCGGCAATACCCACACTATAAATCTGTGTAACTGCATGCCAACAACTTACCAAATAAATCAATTTGCTATCGGCTGACCACACTAATTTTTCGGAGTTTTGATCGAAATTAGCAGATAAATCTGTTTTTTCGCCGGTTTCAATATTCATTATAAAAAGGCGGATTTTATCAGATTCGCAGCCATCGCGCTCCATACTTTCCCAAGCCAACCATTTTCCATCGGGCGAAAAAACCGGATTTTGATCATAGCCCATCATTCCTTCCGTTTTGTTTTCGGATTTTCCACTTTCAATGTTGTAGAAATAAATGTCGGAATTGGTAGAAAGTGCATATTCTTTGCCGGTTTTTTTTCGACAGGTATAAGCAATTGTTTTTCCATCGGCGCTCCATGCTAATTGTTCAATACCACCAAAAGGTTTCATCGGACTTTCATACGGTTCACCTTTGAGAATGTCTTTTTCATTCTTAATTTTTTTGCCTGTAAATTCAGCCACAAATGGATGTGGAATTGTTGAAACCCACTCATCCCAATGCTTGTACATCAAATCTTTAACAATAATACCCGATGCTTTATCTAAGTCAGGATATTTTTCTTTTGTGCTTTCACCGTATTTTACATCGGCTACAAAAAGCAACATTTTCTCATCCGGCGAAAAAACGAAATCGTTCACACCTCCTTCTCGATCAGTAATTTGCTTGCGTTTGCTACCATCTGCTTTCATTATCCATAGCTGCATTGAGCCTGATTCCGATGAAAGGAATGCGATATGTTCACCATCTTTCATCCATTTTGCCGAAGCCTCACGTACCGGTGTTTGTGTGATTTGTTTTTTATCTGATCCATCAGTATTCATCACAAAGAGTTCCGAATTCCCTTTATTTTCAGGAATGCTGTAATAGGATACACTATACAGAATTTTTGTCCCATCGGGTGAAACCTGTGTCCCTGCTATTCGACCGAATGACCATAATACCTCAGGAGTCATTAATCCATTTTCAATTTTCGGGTTTTGTTTGCCAATCAAAGGCGTTTCATCTTTGGTAGCGCACGAAGTGGCTAGAACGGCTAGAGCCATAAGCATTGTTTTAATATTCATTGTTATTCTCAATTTTAAAAAATTCATGTTTCGTGTTTCTCGTTTCATGTTTTCAACTATCAACTGTCAATTATTAACTATCAACTAATCCTGATTCACCCAAATCAGTTTATCCACATCGAAACCCAAGTCGCGAGCTTGTTTGAGATATGCTTGTTTTATCTCATCAGGAATTGTTTTTTCACGCGACAAAATCCACAGGTATTTCAGGTTTTTACCTACAATCAGCGCATACTTATATTCACTATCGAGAGCAATAACGTTGTACGCAGCATAGAATGGCCCGAAAAATGAGACTTTCAGTGCAGCTTCGGTTTTATCTCCTCTAAATTTAGCCTTGCCAATTGCCTGACTATTTTTCTTTTTTACATAATTATAGCCCTGGTTATCGACTTTTAAAGTTCCATCATCGTTCAGGCTGTAAGTGGCGGTAGTATGATCCAAATTGCGTTCGAATCGAAAATCGAAACGGGCAATTTCGTACCATTTACCCAAATACTTTTGAGCATCGAAGTTTTTTACCACCTGTGCACCTTCAGAAATTTGAGCACAAGCATTTAAACAAAAAATACATGCTAAACTCATAAACAGTAATTTTAATGTTGGTTTCATAATCTCATTTTTTACAAAAGTAAGTTTTATGTATGAAAATTCAAAAATTATTTAAAAGACAAAGAACAAAGTTACTATTATTTCGTTTATAAAGTCAAAAAAACAAATAAATGAAAGATAATTTTGCGAATAGGGCAGCTGATTGGGATCAACCATCAAAAATTGAAATGACTAACACATTTGTTACAGCAATGTTTAAAAAAGTAAGTCCTGAACATTATTGGAAGGCGCTTGAGATAGGAGCTGGAACGGGTTTAGTCGGATTGCAAATCTTACCTAAAGTTAAAACTGTGGTGTTTGAAGATACTTCCGAAGCCATGCTTAATGTGTTAAAGCAAAAACTTAACGGCGACGAAAAAATTGAAATTGTACATGGCGAAATTTCAGAATATAAAAATCAGGATATTGATTTTGTGTTCTCATGTATGGCATTTCATCATATTCCCGATATCGAAAGTGCATTGAATCACCTATACAAAATAACTAAATCAGGCGCAATGATAGTTGTGGGCGATATCCGCACTGAAGACGGATCGTTTCATCATTTTGAGCCAATACCACATAAAGGTTTTGATACAGATGAACTTAAATCAAAATTTGAAATTGCAGGTTTTAATGTACTTTCGACAGAAACCTATAATATTCTAAGAAGAGAGCGAACACCAGGTGTAATAGGTGAGTATGACCAGTTTATGTTAATAGCTAAGAAGGAGTAGATCTTATTGTTTGCTCAACTTTTTAAGGTTTTGAATTTCAACCATGTTATTAACTTTCTGCAATTACAACAAATCAATACCATTTTTAAATATTTTTCTTAGAGAAAAGCATTCGCTCTGTTAATTTTAACGTAAGATTTTCTTTATATTTGCAAAAAATAAAAAAGAATATCTATGCTTATTTTCCGAATATTTCCTATCATAGCTACATTTCTTTTATTTAGTTCGACCGTTTTTGCTGACGATTCTATTCAATCACTTTATAAAAATTATCAGGAAGCAATAAAAAGCACTGACACAGTTAAGATTGTTAAATCCTGCGAGTTACTTGGAGATTCAATTAGTGAATCGGGTGATTACATAAAAGGTAATAAATACCTGCTTCAAGGCTTAAAATTAGCTCAAAAAGCAAAATTAATTGATGAAGTCGGCAGTATATATAACCTGCTTGCAGCAAATAGCAGTTATGAAGGTAATCGTCCACAGGCATTAAACTATTATCATAAAGCATTGAAAGCTTTTGCCGACCTCAAGAATCTTGATGATGTGGCCATGATAATGATGAATATGGGATCAGAGTACGAATATGCCGGCAATCTTAAAATGGCTATCGCCTACAAATTGAAAGCACTGAAAAACAAAGAAGCATCAGGCGTCAAAAAAAATCTTGATTATTATTATCAGTCTATAGGTCAATTATTTAAAGAAACAAATATAGACAAATGGAAATTCTATATTGAAAAGGCATACCAAATTTCGAAAACCCTACCAACAACACGCATACAAACACAGGCTGCTATCTTCAATGATTTGGGAGGAATAGCAAAAATACAAGGTGACACTAAAGCTGCATTTGCATGGTACGATTCTATGCTTGTCATTAGTCAGAAAGCTGAATATCTGAATGGAATTGGAACCGCATATTCGAACCGAAGTATTCTTTACATGTCTAATAATGACTATAATAAGGCGTTGAGCGACATACTTGAAGCAATAAAAATATCCGAAAAAACCGGAAGAAATTACACTAAAATTGTTGATAATGTCCACGCTGCCAACATTCTGATTAGAATGAAAAGAGCTGAAGAAGCAAAGAAACATGCAACAATAGCTTTATCATTAGCTCACAAATTGAAGTATTACCCGGAGGAAGAAGCTACCGCACATCTGGCTTTAGCTCAAATAGGTGAATTAACCGGAAATTGGAAATTAGCTTATGAGAATTATACTGCTTACAAAGGCGGAATAGATTCGCTCAGAAATGCAGATGTTCAAAAAAATATGCACGATCTGGAAACCAAATATCAAACTGCTGAGAAAGAACGGAGAATAGCAGAACTTGATAATGAAAACAAACTGAAAAATATCAGTTTGCAAAGATCGAGAATACAAATGTATGCGCTCATTATAAGTATTTTACTGATTTCATTTGTGATTTTGTTTCTATATCTTCGGAACAGACTGAAAGAACAAAAACAAAAAGCTGAACTCAAACAGAAACTTTTACGCTCACAGATGAACCCGCATTTCATGTTTAATACTTTGAATGCAATCAATCAATTCATTCAGACAAATAAGGGAAATGAAGCTTCTGATTACCTGGCGCAATATTCCCGATTAATGCGTCAGATTCTCGAAAATTCTGCCGTTGAGTTTGTCACTCTCGAATCTGAAATTGAATTTATACAAAATTACATTCGAATGCAGCAACTTCGATTCAATAATTCTTTTAGTTTTCAAATGATGATATCTGACGAAATTGAAATAGACAATATTGAAATACCCCCTATGATAGCACAACCCTTTATTGAGAATGCTATCGAACATGGCATTAGAGGTATTCAAAATGCAGAAATTATTATAAATTTAGACTTCAGAAACAGTTGTTTGAATTTTTCGGTTTCGGACAACGGGAAAGGTGTGGATATGGCAGAAGCGCAAAAAAGTATGAAACATAAATCATTTGCTATTAATATTACTAAGGAGCGGCTTTTGATGTTTGGTAAAAAATCTGTTGCATTGCAAATTTTCAGTCCGAATCCTGAGACGGGAAATGGAACGAAAGTAACTATTGATGTGCCTTATAAAAAATATTAACCGGATTTTAAAATATTTTAGTTTGCAAGAATTTTTAAATAAGCGCTTTATGAAAATATTGATTGTTGACGATGAATTTTCGCCCCGCGAACAGGGCAAAAGATTATTGAATGAATTCTTTCCGGATATTTCAGTTTGTGCCGAAGCCGATAATGTTAATACTGCTTACGAAGCAATTTTACTTCATCAACCCGATGTGGTTTTGCTCGATGTGGACATGCCCGATGGCACTGCTTTCGATCTGTTGAGAAAATTCCAGGTCATCAATTTCCATGTAATATTTATAACTGCTTACGAAAAATATGCGTTACAAGCAATCAAATTCAGTGCGCTTGATTATTTGTTAAAACCATATACCACCGGTGAATTTGTTGAAGCCATCCGTAAAGCGCAACGAAAAGAAGAGGAAACAGAAAACAACCTCAAATTTAGCGCATTACTGCATAATTTTCAAAACAATCAGCATCCTTCAAAAATTGTATTACGAACTGCCGATTCCATTCATGTAATTCATCTTGATGAAATTATCCGTTTACAAGCCGATGGCGCTTATACCACTTTTTATATTAATGGACGTAAGCCAGTTGTGGTTTCAAGAAATCTTAAAGAATATGATACCTTGTTGGAAAACAATGGTTTTATACGTACGCATCAGTCTCATTTAGTAAATTCAAAACACATTGTGTGTTATCACAAAGTCGATGGTGGTTCATTGGCACTTACCGATAAAATTCAGATTCCGGTTGCCACTCGTTTCAAAGAAAAAGTAATAAAGCAATTGGAGCAGATATAAATTCTGCATTCGCCGAACCTAATCGGTTTTCGGCTTAATCAAAATATAAAAAATCTATTTATCTATCTTTTAATCAAAGGGATAAATGGATTTTTTCTTTTATAATAAGTCAAAACTATCCTGATGTAAAAATCTGCGAATATAAATTGTTCAACCATCTGCGTTTGTAAAGTTACTAAGTTTGTTCCGTACAAAACAAGATCTGGTGTATGAATTCCATGCTAAAATATAATTATAATCCTGATACTGATAGAATTATTTTGGAGTCAGACGAAGAGATAATCACAACGTGTTTAGATAGTGTCATTGTTGTTTCTAACTCTAACCCATTCACATATACATTCAAATGCAATGAGCATACATATAATATTGAAAACGTAAAAAATGATTTCAATGATTTTGTAAGTGAAATTGGTTTTTTGAGAATTCAATCGAATTATGCTGTAAATCCACAAAAAATTACTGCATACAGACCAAAAAGCCTCGAAATAGAAATCAACAATGAACTCATTTTTCCTGTAGAAACTAAATACAGAAAAATGATTATTGATTTCATAAAAAAAATTGACCAGAACCCGAACTGTTTTTCAGTGTTAAACAGCAGAAAAACAAATTATTAATTTACTTCTAATAATATAAATTCAATCATGAGTAAACAAATTTTTTATGTAATCGGTGCATTATTGCTTACAACTATGACGGGAAATGCACAAATTAACTTAGGAAAAGTAATTGACCGAAGTGTAAAAAAAGCCGGAAAAAGTGTTGAAAACCGTATTAGTAACCGCATTGACAAAACAGTGGATAAGACTCTTGATACAGTGGAAGATTCTATTTTTAGTACAGGCCAAGCAAAAAACAAGAAGCCAACTGAGAAAAAAAATACTAAAAGTAATAAAGAAACTGCGGAAGATAATGTTGCTCAAAGCAATAACTCATCCTCAACTCCTCAAACAAAACCAACACTCTCTTGGAATAAATATGACTTTGTTCCCGGCACTGAAATAATTTTTGAAGACAACCAAGAAGGGGAGCAAAATGGTGAATTCCCCAGTAAATGGGATTTAACAGGCGGAGTTATTGAAAATGCATTCTTCGATGGTAACAATGTGATATTCTTCAGGGAAATTGGAAATACAGGTGGGGTTTCGCCGTTACTTAAGGATAGAAAGAGTGATTATCTGCCAGATGAGTTCACTATTGAGTTTGATTGTTATTTTGAAAAGGACGTTTATAATCAGCGATATTACATAAGTTTTTATGATACAAAAAAACAAAAATCAGTATTAAAAAGAGTTGTGTTAGGCGCTAACAATGCACAGTATGGAACAACCGATATTCAGGGAGTCTATCCTGATGCTACACGTTCAAATATTGACAAAAATGCACGCTGGCGGCATATTGCAATTTCTTTTAACAAGAGGGCATTAAAAGTTTATATGGACGATGCCCGGTTGCTTAACATTCCGAATATTGAAGAAAACCCTACAGGATTGACAATAGGGACTACGAGCCAGAAAACAGGTTACTATTTTATTAAAAACATCAGCATTGCTAAAGGAGCAGTTCCTTTGTATGATAAATTCCTGACTGATGGAAAATTTGTAACTACTGGTATAAAATTCGATGTAAACAAAGCCACCATTAAGCCCGAATCTATGGGAACCATCAATTACGTTGTAAAAATGATGCAAGACCATCCTGAATTAAATTTCTCGGTGGAAGGTCATACCGATAGCGATGGCGATGTAACTACCAATCAGAAACTTTCGGAAGCTCGGTCAAAAGCTGTTCTTGATGCAATGGTAAAAGCTGGAATCAGTGCCGACCGATTGACAAGCAAAGGTTGGGGCGAAAGCAAACCTATGACCGGCAATGACACTCCTGAAGGGAAAGCACAGAATAGACGTGTGGAATTCGTAAAATATAAATAATGCAAGAAGTTATGCAGCGCTTTTCACAATTCAAAATTACATTACTCGTCATATTCCTGTTTTTACCATACTTTCTGATGGCTCAAATGGAAGATTTTTCGATACGGGATTTTTATAATCAAATAAGCAGAATTATCAATGAATCCGATCAGGCAATTGGAAATGACACCGACCCTTATGGTTTTCAACTTTCATTACGAATAGTTACAAAATACGATGGGAGTTTATCTGATATTTTTGCTCCCGAAACTTTAAAACAATATGTTCAACAAGTAATTTCAAAACATAATTTTAATCGGTTTAATTTGGGAAACGAATTGAAATATAAAATTATTGAAGATAAAAAGTTTCTTTATATGACTGTTGGGTTAACGCCATTAAATGCTGCCAACGAAGAAGTTGTATTGCAGTATAAGAACTTTAAAGTAACCCAAAAATTGAAAGGACAAACCGTAACGCATACTGTTTTTGTGAATGCGCAATTCTTGGTTGAAAAGCCAAATGATGGTAAAATATCGGGCGATGTATATTTCGAAGGTCGAAGTGGGCAAACTTTGTTGACTAATCATCCTTTTTTGTCCAATGGCAATGAAAAAAAGATAGCTTACCAGCGTTTGGGTCCTGGCGATGAAAGAGTAAACTCAGGAACACCCCAAGATTTAAAATGGAAACCATTTTCTAAATCAGAATCAGGCTTTGAATTTGGTGATTTTACACCGGGACATTATTTTCCGCATATAAAAATCAATGGTTGTATTCATAAATACGATAAACCCGAAAAGGACAATAAGGATGAAGTAATTATTAAAACCAAAGGGGAAATCAGATGGGATGTAGATCACAGCTCCGACAAAGTTTATAAACCTGACAACACAAAGGGTGAAGATAAAGATAGAATTGAAATTCATAGCACTTTTAGTACGCAAAATATTGTTGAAGGCTTTTTGTTGGCTCCCAACCAGAGTGCTGATAAATGGAATCATTTCCGCGATTCGGTGCCCGATTTTGTAAAGAAAGAGGAAGTGGTGGTTGTAAAATCAAAAATCAATGTTTTTCTCGAACCCTACCTCTGGAAAAGTACAAAAAGTACTCCCTACAAAGTTGCTGCTACGGATGGTTATTTTAAATTTGACAATTTACCAAGCGGCGTATATATCCTTTATCTCGAAAATCAAAAAGGAAAAGGGAAGATTGTGGAGGTTTGTAACTGTAATAAAGAGGGTTACGAAAAGCAACCCAATATGACTTATCAGCAAAATATCAACACCGATGGGTATGATATTTATCTCGATTATAGTTTTGAGAATGATGGCGAAACCTTCAATGTAAAAGCAAAATGGAGCAATGTAATTATTGCATTGGGAGATGATACCACCATGGTTCAGAAATTCAGTACAGAAACTTTTCCGTTGCAAGACAGTGCTCAGAATTATTTAGACATAAACGGCGATATCATTCAACCGCCATTCACGATGGTGGAATATCCTGAATATACAATTTGTGCCGATGAGTTTAGGATTTGCAGCAATATGCTTCAAACAGGAAATTTGCTTCCAACCGATTTTTCATTCACAAAATCAGGAGAAACACTTTCAAACTTTGAAATCAAACCTGATTTCGATAAGGAAGAAGGGCTTTACAATCATTTTACGGTGGAGGAATACAAACGTGAGATTGCGATGCCAACTGGCGAAACGATTAATAAAGGTGTGTATTTTACATGGCAGTTTCGCTTTTTAACAAGTGTAGGCAACGATAAAGGAGCTGATTTACATATCGAAGCGACACCTGCCTATTCCTGGTTCGATGAACATAGCGAAGGAGGGTTACCGGCTACAAATATCTTCGGAGGCGGATTCGTAGATGCATTCGTTCCGCCCGATGTGATTGGTTTAATGCAAATAGAGAAAGATTTTTCATTTACTAAAAACCTGAAAGGGGGCGTAAAATATACTATAAGAGGAGAAATTGAATATAAATCGAAAAAAAACAGTTTTGCTCCACAAGAGGGTGAGTGGTAATTTTTCAATATAAACGGAATATAAACGATTAAAATTTTGATGATATGAAAAACAAAATCAGTTTATTAGCAGTGCTTTTGATAATGTGTTTCACGTTAATATCTGCTCAACAAAAAATCAGAACAACCGACTTTGCTACTTTTGAAAAATGGAGCAGTCAGGTACAAATAAATGGCTACAAACAAGGCGAAGTGGAAGACGAAAGTTCAATAAATTATATAGCCAATTATTTTTCGGGGACAACCAAGCTTATTCAAATCGGCGTGAGCGACATTTCTCACTTTAGAACAATGGCGTCGCCCGCACAAAAGGCACAACTATACCTTTTCGATGGAAATAATGCGGTTTACTTTGCTTCGCCCGAAAACTCTTTTCTGGCAGTAGAATACAAGCAACAAGAGCTGTGTGTAAGTGTTGCCGCCACAGGCAAAGTGGATAAAGTATTTTTGGAGGCCATTTTATTAAAATCGAACCCAAAATCACTCTACAATCTCTCCTTATCAAGCAGTTCAAGTGTAAAATGGCCTGCATCTATTCCGGAATCCTTGAAGATTCCAAATGTAATTAGCATCGAAAAACTCGAACCCGACGGATATTACACCGAAATATATGAATTGAAATCAAAACTCAATAATGAACTAATCGAAAAATTGAAAGCGTTGATGGGAAAATACAATACAACTTCGCTTTCGGAATCTATCAAAGAAGGTAAAGCGCAGTTAATTTGCACAGATGCAGAAACCATAGATCAATTAAAAGAGCAGTTTAAGCTGGGTGAAATAGTCAGATTTATGATTTATATCAAATGAAATTAATTTTAAAAACCATTTAGAAAATGAAAAAAATTAACAATGTCAGCATTTTACTTGCTACAATTTCAATTTCACTATTGTCATGCGGAGGAGACAAATCAAAAGCCGGAAGCAGCAATAACGAAACAGCAGATTATAGCACAATTGTGGTAACCTATGAAAACACCGTAGATATGATGGGTGTGAAAACCACCACAAATGAAACCGTTTGGAATGATATTGATAAAAACCGTAAGGCAACCTACACATCTACCATAACTAATTTTATGGGTCAAAATACCAAAGAAGAGACTTTGTCGATAGAAAATGG
>CAYNHC010000017.1:14100-25154 GCA_964396705.1 uncultured Paludibacter sp. | reverse complement strand
TACATCATTCGAAGTGATTTGTTGCAAAAAAGCTAATGCATTAGGTCCTTTTACCCAAAACTCGCCCATGTGCGAAACATCAAAAACGCCTACTCCGTTACGTACTGTTAAATGTTCATCTGTGATTCCGCTATATTCTATCGGCATGTTATAACCTGCAAATTCATGCATTTTTGCACTTAATGCAATATGTTTATCTGTAAATGGTGTTGTTTTCATTTTTTATTGTTTCGTGTTTAATGTTTCACGTTTCTTGTTTTTCCTTGTTTATTTGTTTCCAAGCAATTCTGCAATTTTTACGATAATCATCATTGCTTTTTCCATCGATTGAACTGGAACATATTCGAATCGTCCGTGGAAATTATGTCCACCTGCAAAAATGTTAGGGCAGGGGAGACCTTCGTACGAAAGTCGCGAACCATCGGTTCCGCCACGTATGGGTTTTACATTGGGTTTCACGCCAACTGCTTCCATTGCCTGAAATGCCAAATCGACTATGTGCATTACCGGTTCAACTTTCTCACGCATATTATAATACTGATCTTTCAGTTCCAAAGTAGCTGTGTTTTCACCGAACTCAGCATTAATTTTATTTACTAAATGTTGAATTTCCTTTTTTCGGCGTTCGAACCGGTCGCGATCATGATCGCGAATAATATAACTTAGTATAGATTTTTCAACCGTTCCTTCCATATTGGTCAGGTGATAAAATCCTTCGTAACCTTCAGTATGTTCAGGAGTTTCGTGACGGGGGATCATGCCGATAAATTGGTTGGCAATACGCATGGAATTTATCATTTTGTGGCGTGCATATCCGGGATGAACGTTAAGTCCTTTAAAAATAACTTTTGCTCCGGCTGCATTGAAATTTTCAAACTCCAGTTCGCCAATTTCGCCGCCATCCATGGTATAAGCCCACTCAGCACCAAACTTTTGAACATCAAAATGATCAGCTCCCTGACCAATTTCTTCGTCGGGTGTGAAACCGATACGAATTTTTCCATGCTTAATTTCAGGATGTGCAATCAGATATTCCATGGCTGTAACAATCTCAGCCAAACCGGCTTTATCGTCGGCACCAAGTAAAGTGGTTCCGTCGGTTACTATTATATCCTGACCTTTGTATTGTAATATTTCGGGATATTTTTCAGTTTCAAGAATAATGAGTTTTTCTTCGTTTAGTAGAATGTCAGCTCCATCGTAATTTTCAACAATACGTGGTTTAACGTTTTTCCCACTCATATCAGGGCTTGTATCCATATGAGAAATGAATCCGATGGTTGGAATTACTTTGTCGGTATTAGCGGGTAATGTGGCCATAATGTACCCGTTTTGGTCTAAAGTAACATCTTGTAATCCAATGGTTTTTAGTTCTTCTGATAGATACTTTGCAAAAATCATTTGTCCGGGTGTACTCGGCGTCATATTGGTTTTATCGTCGGATGTAGTAGTAAAACTTACATACTTCAGAAACCTGTCAACTATGTTCATGTGTTTTTAGATTTAAAAATTAAGCTGCAAAATTACTTAAAAAATTGGTAATAATATGCGAAAATCAGACGAAATCTATTCTTAACAGGTTGAAACATCTGTACTTTTATAAATTCGGCTGAACTTCAGATTTGAAGTTCAGCCGAAAATTTAGAATTTGTAGATTTTCTTGTTGCTTCACTATTTTATTTTTAAGAATATTACCATTTTTTTAATCCCAAGTAAAAAAGAAAAGCAATACTACTCCAGAATAATTGCCTCATCCGTCTGAGAATAGAAACCGTAAGCCAGAGATATCCTGAATTAATTTTTATCAGATAAAGTACGAATTTATTGATTAGTTCTTCAGCGCCAATCTGTCCGGGAATAAACGAAACAGTTGATTTTGCAACAATTATTACCGTATCTAAAAATAAGCTAGTCCATATACTAACATCATATCCGAGAAAACGAAGTATTATATAAAGTTCTAAAGAATTGAGAAACCAGTGAATTATAAAAAAAATGAATGCCAATGCAGCATGTTTTGGCCTACGACGAATGTATTCAGTAAGCGATGCCTGCATTTCTTTTAAACGATGTAATACTTTTTGCCATTTATTTTCTGGTTTGACAAAGTCGGTTTTCTTCTGCTTTTTCAGAAGAAACCAAAGTGCAAATAAAACAATGAATATAAAAACAATCAAAATTACATAAAATGTATAACTAATAGTTGTAGTTAATTTGCCTGAAAGTGAAAATAAAAACCAAACGAGCACAAATACAAGTAAGGTTAATTGAGAAAGAATCATTGTAATCCGGCTTAAAATTACTGATTTAACAGCAATAGTTTTCTCCATTCCCCCGTTAATAAGCATATCAGCACTGTACAGTTCGCCAGCTAATGCTCCTGAAGGATTAAAAGTGGTAATAATATTTCCAACATGTTTTAATGCAAAAAGGCGATATAAAGTAGGTTTTTTATCTGTGTCAATGCAAAATTTCCAGCCCAAAGCGCCAAAAAGGTAAGCCAGAAAAGTAATTAATAAAATTAACCATGCATTGTATCCAAGTTGTTCAATAAGCCTGACAGACTCTTTGACATCTGTATTCAAAAGAAAAATACTAAAACTTACAATGACACATAAAGTTATAACAATTTGTAGTATTTTTTTCATTTTATACTTTAGATGCTTTGAGTGTAATCGATTTTAAATCAGCAAAATATTTTAATGCTAAAGTTTCCCATATATATTTTTCGCTGGTTTCTAAACCATGTTTTGAGAATTTCAAAGCGAGTTCGGGCTGATCAATAATTTGTGTTATATGATTCAGAAAATCTTGAGCATTTGTAGCTTCACACATAAAGCCATTTTTACCATGCCTGATAGAATCAATACATCCTCCTCCGTTTGCTATTACACAAGGTGTTCCTGATGCCATAGCTTCTAATACTACATTGCCAAAAGTTTCTGTTACCGAAGGAAAGAAAAAAACCCGGGCAGAAGCATATAATTGAGCCAGTTTATCTTGCTCTACCATTCCTACAAAGTAAGCTTCCGGTATTAGTTTTTGTAAAGCTTCACTGGCATTTCCTTCTCCAGCCACTATCAGGTTATAGTTTAACTGCTTTTCTTTTATCAGACAATATAAATCAACCAAAGTTTGCAAATTTTTTTCCCATACCAATCGACTAGCAAATAAGATACAAGGATTGTTGTTTCCTGTTATGGACTGTAAAAGCTCAGGATTTTTCTTTGCAGGAGAAAAAAGAGAATGATCAATGCCTCTTTGCCACAATTTTAATACTTCGGGTCGAATTCCTATTTCAGTCAATTCTTTGATTATTGTCCGACAGGGAACATATACTAAATCACACCGATTGTAAAACTTAAGTAAGGCGGATTTAGCAATCCTTTTTGTAATATTAACCAGTAGAGGGATAAACTTAAAATAGTAATCGAGATAGCTGATAAAATGCGTATGATAAATTGAAATTACCGGAATCTTTAGTCGTTTTGCTGTTTGTAAGCCATAATTACCAAGGAACGAAGGTGAAGTAAGATGGATTACATCGGGATTAAAACGGTTAATTTTTTCATCTAACTCAAATTTTTGAAATAAAGGGATTGCAATACGATAAATTTTACTTCCCGGAATTTTGAGTGATGTTACATGAATACATTCAAATTCAGTAATATGTTCGTTACCAATTCCACAAATAAATAAAAATTCAAATTGATCTGAAGGAATTCTGTTGATTAGATGAAATATCGTTCTGTTTGCACCATCCAAATCAGGTATCAATATATCAGAAAAAAATAATACTTTCAATTTTTCCATAATACATGTCAGTATTAAAGTTTATCAGAGAAAATTCACAGTATTAAATATCTTTACAAAAATAATCATTTTAATTCATATATGACTTTATATATTACTTGTATTTTTTACTATTATACTTGGCTGTACACAGTGTGATTATTTAAATTTACAGACCTCAAAAAAAATAACCTATTAAAGTTTATCGGTTCTGTTAATAACAACTCTTAGCATTTTATTCTTGATTTTTTACTATTATTTAACATATTAAGTAATCTATTTCATCTGAAAAAATGGATAGAATTGAAGTCAATCTTCCTGTATTTTTCGCAAAACCTTTCATAATTAAATTAAAAATGTAATTTTGTTATTCTTTTCTTACGGAATTTTAAATAGTGTCATTTTAAAATTATCAGTTATAATCTTTATTATCAAATTGTTAAATAATGGAACCAACAATTTTTAAAGTATATAAATACAGGTGGATAATGTTAAGTGTGTATATGTTTATCATCATCATCAATCAATTATTGTGGATATCTTTTGCACCTATAACATCTACTGCAGCTCAATATTACGGCGTTTCGGATTTACAAATTGGGTTGCTTTCGATGTGTTTCATGATTGTATTTATTTTTGTTTCCATTCCCGCATCATGGATAATTGATACTTACGGTATTAAAATAGGAGTAGGAATTGGCGCTGTTTTGACCGGAGTGTTTGGCATGTTACGCGGAATGGCAGGCGATAATTATGACTTGGTACTTTTAGCTCAGATTGGAATTGCTATCGGTCAGCCTTTTTTAATAAATGCAATTACAAAAGTAGCTGCCCGTTGGTTTCCCATGCAGGAAAGAGCAACTGCTTCGGGTCTTGGAACATTGGCCATGTATCTGGGAGTATTAGTAGGAATGTTATTGACACCATATCTGACAAGTATTCAGGGAGTTGACGGGATGTTATATAGTTATGGTATTATTTCAATTATTGCTGCCCTTATTTTCATTTTATTTTCAAAAGAACGTCCACGCACAGCAACTTGTCACCCGCATGAGGAAGAACGCTCATTGGTTTTTGACGGATTGAGAGATGCTTTACGAAATAAAAATTTTTATTGGTTGTTACTTATTTTCTTTGTAGGTTTAGGTGTTTTCAATAGTGTAACTACCTGGATTGAAGATATTCTCCGACCAAGAGGTTTTACAGCTGAACAAGCAGGAATTACTGGTGGAATAATGATAACCGGTGGAATTATTGGAGCGCTGATTATGCCCATGTTATCAGACTATTATAAAAAAAGAAAATTATTTATCATTATTGCACTTTTAGGTGCTACTATCGGGTTAGCCGGGATTACTTTCACTGAAAATTATATTATTTTGCTTGCTTCATCACTTGTGTTGGGTTTCTTTTTACTTAGTGCCGGACCTATTGGTTTTCAATATGGTGCCGAAATAACTTATCCAACTGCTGAAGGTACTTCAAATGGATTGATGATTCTTGCCGGACAAATATCGGGCATTGCATTTATTTTTGGAATGGATCTTTTTAAGGATTCCAGTACCGGCTCGATGACAAAACCAATGATTATCATGCTTGCACTTACTATCATCGGACTTATTTCAACTTCGCAACTGAAAGAATCACCATTTATGACCGAAAAGAAAAAATAGTATTTTGAAATGAATAAATCATTTTTCAGTTTTTTTGTGATAATACTACTTGGGTTTCAATCTGCTAATTTTTTAAATGCGCAGATTCAAACGACTGATACTGCTCAAGTTCACGAACGAATTCAATATATTCAACAAATGCTGAATGATTCCAAAACTGCAGTTAACCTGTGGTGGTATGGTTGGTTGGGAGCTTACAGTACTGCTACAATAGGGCAGGGAGCAGTTTATTTTATAAGTGAAGATAAAGCTACAAAACAGGATATGGCTTTAGGTGCAGCAACAACGTTTTTAGGTGCAGCATTTCAGATTATCACACCTTTGAATACTGGTAAAGATGCAGAAAAATTGTCAAAACTTCCCGAGAATACAATCGAAGAGCAACTCAGAAAACTTGAAATTGCAGAAGAATTATTAAAATCAAACGCAATGAAAGAAAAAGCCGGACGTTCGTGGCAAATTCATGCCTTGAATAGTGCTGTAAATCTGGGCAGTGGACTCATCACCTGGCTTGGTTATAAACGTTCGGTATGGGATGGTGTGGGTAATTTTTATTGAATTCAGCTATTACAGAAACTCAGATTTGGACACAACCTACTCGGACACAGAAAGATTATAATAATTATTTCCGAAAATATAAATCGGGAAAATCTCCATATGCTTATCAAGTTAAACCTGAATATTTTGTTCGTACTTTTCCCGGTGGTGCTTCATTGACTATTGTTTTTTAGAAAAAAAATTCTTTTATTCAACTAAAAAAGGAGTTTTATAAATCATTTTTAACCGATAAATCATCTACTTTTGTTTAAAAATATCAATTTGAACTTTTACTTTGCAAAAGCGTTTAACCGGAAAAATGGAAAATAAAATATATCAACTAACCGATTTTCTTCCCACCACAAAAAAGGAACTTGAACTGCGCAAATGGGATGAAGTAGATGTGGTGCTGTTTACAGGCGATGCCTATATTGATCATCCTGCTTTTGGAGCTGCCGTTATTGGTAGAATTATGGAATCGGAAGGACTGAAAGTAGCCATTGTTCCTCAACCCAACTGGCGCGATGATTTACGCGATTTCAAAAAAATGGGACGTCCGCGCTTGTTTTTTGCAGTTTCGGCCGGAAATATGGATTCGATGGTAAATCATTATACTGCCAATAAGCGTCTTCGGTCGGACGATGCTTATACGCCTGATGGTAAAGCAGGTATGCGACCGGATTATGCAACAATAACCTATTGTAATATTCTTAAAAAACTGTATCCTGATGTGACTTTATTGATAGGCGGCATTGAAGCTTCACTCCGCAGATTTACACATTACGATTACTGGTCGGACAAACTGATGCCTTCCATTCTGATTGATTCAAAAGCCGATTTGCTGATATATGGAAACGGTGAAAAACCGTTGCGTGAACTGATTAAGCAAATACAATCCGGTATATCATTCAGTGAAATGACCGCCATTCCACAAACTTCATTTTTATCCAAAGAAATTCCGGTTTCAGTTTGGAAAGATACCACACTTGTTTCGCACGACGATTGTTTGAAAGATAAAAAACGATATGCTTCAAATTTTAAACATATTGAGGAAGAATCGAACCGCATGGAAGCCGATCGATTGTTACAGAAGATAGGCAATCGGTGGGTTGTTGTGAATCCGCCATACACACCGTTAACCGAAGCCGAATTGGATGCTTCGTTCGATTTACCTTACACGCGCATTCCGCATCCCAAATACAAAGGAAAAACCATTCCAGCTTATGAAATGATTAAATTTTCGGTTAATCTGCACCGGGGCTGTTTTGGTGGTTGTGCATTTTGTACAATTTCGGCTCATCAGGGTAAATTTATCGTTTCGCGTTCGAAGAAATCTATTCTTGAAGAAGTAAAAAAGATTACTGAAATGCCTGATTTCAAGGGGTATCTAAGTGATTTGGGCGGTCCTTCGGCCAATATGTATCGTATGCAGGGAAACGATTTGGAAATTTGTAAAAAATGTAAAAAACCCTCGTGTATTTTCCCGAAAGTTTGTTTTAATCTGAATACCGACCACAGCGCTTTGCTCGATATTTACCGTTCGGTGGACGAAATGAAAGGAATTAAGAAATCTTTTATCGGGAGCGGCATTAGGTATGATATATTATTGACTGATGTAAAAGATCAAGAGGTGAATAAAAGTCATGCCGAATATACACGCGAACTGGTTTCAAAACATGTTTCGGGACGACTTAAAATTGCACCTGAACATACCTCCGACGATGTGCTGAAGCTTATGCGGAAACCTTCATTTGATTATTTCGGGCAGTTTAAATCGCAATTTGAACGTATTAACCGCGAAACAGGAATGAATCAACAATTGATTCCTTACTTTATATCAAGCCATCCCGGTTGTAAAAACGAGGATATGGCAGATCTGGCTGTATTGACAAAGAAATTGGATTTCAAGTTGGAGCAAATTCAGGATTTCACGCCTACGCCAATGACTCTGGCAACCGAAATTTATTATTCGGGTTATCATCCTTACACGCTTGAACCCATTTTCACTCCTAAAACAAAAGAGGAAAAATTAGAGCAGCGTAAATTCTTTTTTTGGTACAAACCAGAATACCGACAAGCTATTCAGCGTGATTTGCAAAAACTGAAACGACCGGATTTACTGAAGAAATTGTTTGAGAAATAAAAATAGTAAGTTTTTTATTGTTTAAAGAGACTGGCTAACCCCTTATATGGTTAGCCAGTTTTTAATTTTAGCTTTATTGTACTCTAATTTTAAGCTTCTAAAATTTTCAATTTGCTCATTTCTCTGATAATCAGGTTCAGTGTTTTGTTTTTTCAAGAAATGTTTCATGTAATTTTTTGTGACTAAGTTTTTAAAAAATCGCATCAATTCATTTTGATTACTCTATTCATAGATTCTATGTATCCAGTAACAAACAAAATGTAACCTATTTTCAAGTTATGAGACATATTAAATAATTTATGAAACAAAAAAAAGGTAGCAGAATTATTTAATAACATAAATTTGTCACACAAATAAATCACCGATGTTAAATCAAATTAAAACACAAAATTTATGAAGAAATAGAAAACCAAAATTTTATTACAAAAAAAGAAGTTATTATTAAAATTAATCAAATTAAAAAAATGAATTCTGAACATGAAGATCACAAAACTATTTAGGCTTATTAGTCTATTATTTTTATTATCGCTTTTCTCGCTTAGCGTGAGCGCGCAATCAGTTTCTGTTAAAGGAATTGTAAAAGACGCTAACGGTGATGCCTTAATTGGTGTTAACGTTGTTGAGGTAGGTACCTCTGTGGGAACTATTACTGATTTTAATGGCGCCTTTGTATTGAAGGTATCTGCAAAATCAAAATTGAAAGTATCATATTTAGGATACGAAACTGTCGAAGTTGAAGTTGGCGGAAAATCAAATTTAACTGTTGTACTTCAGGAAGACTCTAAAGCGTTGGACGAAGTTATTGTAATTGGTTACGGTACGCAACGTAAAGAAGCTGTAACTGGTTCAGTGGCTACAGTTAAGGGTGATGTTATGCGCGAAGTTCCTTCTTCAAATATTACACAAGCTATGCAGGGACGTATTGCCGGTGTTAATTTGGAGCAAACGTCTTCAAAACCGGGAGCTACAATGCAAATCCGTATTCGTGGTATGCGTTCGTTAAGTGGAACTAACGATCCTCTTTTGGTACTCGACGGAATTCCTTATGCGGGTTCAATAAGCGATTTAAGTTCAGACGATATTAAAAGTATTGACATCCTTAAAGATGCATCGGCTACCGCCATTTATGGTTCACGTGGTGCTAATGGTGTAATTTTAATTACTACCAATAAAGGTCAGAAAGGCGCTAAACCTCAGGTTTCATACAATAATTATTATGGTGTGAAAAATGCTATTAAATACCCAATGATGAATGGACAGGAATTTGTGGCAATGCGTACGTTGGCAAATAAATACCCTGTGAATGGTGTTGATGAATTAAACGACGTAAATACCGATTGGCAGGATTTATATTACCGTCAGGGTACTACCACTAATCATGATATTACAGTAACAGCCGGTACAGATAAATCAAATTATAAATTCGGAATCGGTTATAATTCCGATGAATCAGCTATGTACGGTCAGGATTATTCTAGATATACTTTCCGTGGATCGCTTGAACAGGAAGTGGGTAAATATTTCAAGTTCGGATTTACTACTTTAAGTAACTATTCGATAAATATGGGTAACAACTTAGGACTTTATGGTGTTTTGAGCATGTCACCTATAACAAATCCGTATAATGAAGATGGAACAACTAAAAGAATCGTTAAGATGGCTGGCGATGACCAATTTGTATATACACGCGATGTGATAGCAGGTTTGGGCGATCAATGGATTGATCAGTCGAAAGCGTTTAGTTCTTACAATTCTGTTTATGGTGAACTGAAGATTCCTGGTGTTGAAGGTTTGAAATTACGTACAAATATCGGTGGTAACTTCCGTATGTCAAACGGAGGTAGTTATACCGGCGAAGGTGTGTTTGCTACAAATGCAACAACCCCTTCTTCTGCAAGTATCAGTAACTCATTGACTACAAACTGGACAATCGAAAATTTGATTACTTACGATCGTACATTTAATGAAAAACATCAGATTAATGTAGTAGGTTTACAATCAGCTGAACAAACCATGTACAATAGTTCGAATATTGCGGCTACTGAAGTTCCTGCTGATGCACTTCAATTTTATAATTTAGGTCAGGCTCCTGGTGATAAAGTTACAATAAACCCTGATTATCAGAATTATGAAGTGAGTGCTTTAATGTCATATATGGCTCGTGCAATGTATTCGTACGATAATCGTTATATGTTAAGCGTTACTTTCAGATCCGACGCCTCTTCAAGATTAGCTCCTGGTCATAAATGGCATCAATATCCTGCAGTATCAGCAGGTTGGAACATCAAAAACGAATCGTTTATGAAAGATGTTGATGCAATTGACTTGCTTAAACTTCGCGTCGGTGTAGGACAAACTTCCAATCAGGCAGTTCAGATTTATTCTACTTTAGGACGTTTAGGTACTCGTCCATATAATTTTGGACCAACAGCATATTCGATGGGTTATTATGTAAACCAATTGCCAAACCCAAATCTCAAATGGGAATATTCTGAAACAGTAAATATTGGTGTTGACTTTGGTTTGTTTAAAAACAGAATTTCCGGTTCGTTTGAAGTTTACAATACCAATACTAAAGATGTTTTGTATAAAATGGGTTTGCCTCCAACATCAGGTGTGAGTGGTTTTACAAACAATATCGGACAAATTAATAACAAAGGTTTTGAATTTGCCATTAATGGTACCATTATTGAAAATTTAGGTGGATTTACCTGGGATGCCGGTTTTAATTTATACTCAAATAAAAATAAATTAACAAGTCTGGCATCAGGTCAGGATAGAGATGAAGGTAACTGGTTCTTTCCTGGGCACTCATTGAATGTAGTTTACGATTACGAAAAAATAGGACTTTGGAACGAAAGCGATCCTGATTATAAATACCTGCAAACTTTAGTTCCCGGTGGAAATGC
>CAYNHC010000017.1:0-14000 GCA_964396705.1 uncultured Paludibacter sp. | reverse complement strand
AAGAGCCATTGGTTCAGCCGACCGTCAGATTATTGATTTAGATCCTGATTTCATGGGTGGCTTCAATACACGTCTTGCTTACAAAGGAATTGATTTAAGTATTGTAGGAGCATTCAGAAGTGGAGGTAAACTCATCAGTACATTATATTCATCAGGCGGATATCTCAATATGTTGACCGGGCGTAGAGGTAATGTGAAAGTGGACTATTGGACACCTGAAAATACCGATGCAAAATATCCGAAACCGGGTGGTATTCAGGATGGAGATAATCCAAAATTTGGTTCAACCCTTGGTTTATTCGATGGTTCATATACAAAAATTCGTACCATCACATTGGGTTACAACTTTAATCAAAAATTGCTTAAAAATGCCGGAATCAGCAAACTTCGCGTTTATGTAACAAGTCAAAATCCGTTTGTACTCTTTTCGCCTTATCATAGCGAAACTGGTATGGATCCTGAAAGTAACTCGTACGGAAACGAAAATGCAGCGGTTGCTTATTCACAAGATCTGAAACGTTTGCTCACTATTGGTACAAACGCACCTTCTACACGTAATTTCTTGGTAGGACTTAATTTAACATTTTAAAAAAGAATTACAATGAAAAGAATACATATTAAATCAATAATTGGTGCAACTGTTTTGTCGTTGTTTATGGTTGCATGTTCCGATATTTTAGAAGAACAACCACGTAGTATTTTTACACCCGATTATTTCAAAACACAAAAAGGTGTTATGGGAGGAGTAACCTCTATGTACGCACACCTTCGTTATTTATATGGTCAGGCGTATTATTACAATAGCGGTGTAACCGGAACCGATGAAGCTACTTATGCACAAAGCGCTGATGGTAATTTCAAAGATATGGATTATTCAGGTGTTGGCTCTTTAACTCCTGCAAGCAGCCGTTCCGATGTATTATGGAGACAAGCTTTCATGAATATTAACACTGCTAATGGTGTGATTGAAAATGCTGAAGCTGTTGGTACTATTCCGAGTGCATTAATTGCTGAAGCACGTTTTTTCAGAGCTTTCGACTATTTCCTTTTAGTACAAACTTTTGGTGGTGTTCCTCTGGATTTAGGAGCCGGCGAGTTGAAATTCAACACTTCACCTTCAAGATATTCGGTAAGAAATACTGTAACTCAGGTTTATACCAAAACTATTTTCCCCGATTTGCTGAAAGCTATTAACGATCTTCCTGAAGTTCCACGTTTAACAGGTACAGTAACTAAAAATGTAGCCCGACTTTATTTGTCGAAAGCTTATCTGACTTATGCATGGTGGTTGCAAAATCCGAATAGTATTCCTACTTATCCGGCCGCTGAAAGAGTTGATCCTGATGGTAAAGATGCTACATGGTATTTTCAACAAGCATATGATATAGCTACAACTGCTATTGATAATCCTGGTTCTTATGCTTTGCAAGCTACTTTTTACGATGTTAATTTAGGACCAAACGACAGAAACAGTGAAACAATGCTTTATGCTGACCATACTCAAACAAGCGAAAAGTATAATGGAGGTAGCCTTACTTACGGTGGTAGCGATCCTGATAACTATGCAGGTTGGATGATGACATGGAACTACACCAACATTCGCAGTTCTTCATCAAGTACAGAATGGAAAGCTGTAAGTTCAGTACAACGTGCTGCAACACAACCTCTCGGTCGTCCTTGGACTCGTATGTGTCCTACAATTGGAGTTATCAAAAATACTTTTGCCGATAAAACCAACGATTCACGTTACGATGGAACTTTTACTACTACTTATCGTTCTAACTGGGTTCAGGCTGGTTTAAAAGTTGATGGTGTTGTACCTACATACCTGTATAATGCTAATATGTTACCCGTACAAAACGGCGATGCTATTTTATCGTTCTTAAACGAAGATGATAATGCTGTAGCATATGCAAATTCTAATGCAGGAATTGGCGTAGGTGTTTTACCCGGAAGAGCTGACTTTGTGGTTGCTCCAAGTGGTATTAGCCGTATAGTTTATCCCGGTCTTTGGAAACTTGGTCCTTATCGTACCGATAATGCTACAGGATTAGGTCAACCAAATGCAGGAAGTACCCGTCCATTCAATATCGCAAAATTCTCTGAATTATACTTTATTGCTGCCGAAGCTGCTGTGAAAGGTGCAAATACAAAAGCAGGTAAAAGTGCACGTGAATTGATTAATGTAATCAGAGCTCGCGCCGGAAAATGGCGTTGGGATAATAATGGAAATGTAGCCAAAGTGGCTGATAATAGCGCTTCAATGGTTGCTGCAACACCAGCAACTATTGATATTGATTTTATTCTTGCTGAAAGATCGCGTGAGTATTATGCTGAGGGAGGTCGCTGGTTCGATTTAGTTCGTACTCAAAAATGGAATGAACTTGCCGGAACATACCAAATTTGCGATGCTTCTTATGGTGCACATACGCCTAAAACAGTAACACGCACCATTGAAAAATTCCATTATTTGCGTCCGATACCTTCAGAACAATTAGATGGTATGGAAATGACTGCCGAAGAAAAAGCAGCCTATCAAAATCCGGGTTATTGATATTAGTTTTCTCAAGGTAAGGTTATTAAGTTATTTGAAAAGATTTTTTTAGTTGACAGTCTGGCTAACCCATTCTACGGGTTAGCCAGTCTTTAACTCCTTTTTTAATCATTCAAGTAAATTAACTCCTTTCCTCCTTTGGCTAATATATTACTTCCCAAATCATAAAAACTTCTTTTCTTATTAACCTCAATTTTAAGTAGCATTTCTTATAGCTCAAGTATAGATGTAACATACACTAAACAGAATGATACATTTAATGAAATATGTATTCAAAATTGAAAACAATTTGTTCTTTTACATAAAATTGAAACATCAATTTATAACTAAATTTGTACGTAAGAATTATACAATCTTCTTTAATGCTAAGTTTGACTAAAATTTTTAGATAAACTTAAATCAATATTTTATGAAATTCAGAATTGCACTTTTAACATATATGCTATTTATATTTTTGGGATCTATTCAGGGACAGGTATCCTTTTGTAGATTTGAAAATACTACCAATCATTTTGCATTGGTGGAAAATGGTGTTTCAGTTCCTATGTTAGTCGATAGTGCAGATTTCTGGGGCGTTTTACGTGCAGTGAACGATTTACAAACTGATATTAAAAATGTTTCAGAAGTATCGCCCATAATTTTAAAAAACTCACCTGTTAATTCAACAAGAGTATTGATAATTGGTACTGTTGGTAAAAGCAGTGTCATTCAACAATTACTTAAATCAAAAAAAATAAATCCTTCCGAAATTGTTGGTAAACAAGAAAAGTTTCTGATTCAAACAATAACAAATCCTCTTCCGGGCATCGACGAAGCCCTTGTAATTGTCGGAAGCGACATGCGTGGCACTATTTACGGCATTTACGAACTTTCTGAACAAATTGGCGTATCGCCATGGTATTACTGGGCAGATGTCCCGGTTCAAAAACATCAAAATATATCTATCAAAAATGGAATTTACACCGACGGAGAACCTGCTGTTCGTTACCGTGGTATTTTTCTGAATGATGAAGCTCCTGCACTTTCAGGCTGGTCAAAAGCTACCTTTGGAGGCTTTAATCATCAATTCTACGAAAAAGTATTTGAATTACTCCTCCGCTTGAAGGGTAATTTTATATGGCCGGCTATGTGGGGGAGTTCATTTTACGATGACGATCCTAAAAATGGCGAATTAGCCCATAAAATGGGAATTGTGGTAAGCACATCTCATCACGAACCTATGGGAAAAGCCCATGCCGAATGGAAAAAATACGGTTCAGGCAAGTGGGATTACAGCAAAAATGAAACAGTACTAAAAGATTTTTGGCAAAAAGGATTTGAAAGGCAGAAGAATTTTGAAACCGTAGTTACGCTCGGAATGCGTGGTGATGGTGACGAACCGATGAGCGAAGATGCCAATATAGGGTTGCTCGAAAAAATTGTAAAAGATCAACGAAACATTATTAAAAAACTTTCAGGCAAAAAAATAACTGAAACACCTCAGGTTTGGGCGTTGTACAAAGAAGTGCAGGATTATTACGACAAAGGAATGCGAGTACCTGACGATGTAACTTTGTTGCTTTGCGACGATAACTGGGGCAACGTGCGTAAATTGCCCGATGTAAATGCAAAACCACACAAAGGCGGTTACGGAATGTATTACCATTTCGATTATGTGGGTGGCCCACGCAATTATAAATGGCTCAATGTAAGTCAAGTACAGCGTATTTGGGAGCAAATGAATTTGACCTACAGTCATGGTGTGGACCGTATTTGGATAGTAAATGTAGGCGACCTTAAACCCATGGAATATCCCATCAGTTTTTTTCTGGATATGGCCTGGAATCCGAAAAATTTTAATTCACAAAATTTATTGGAACATACCGAAAAATGGTGTGAGGCACAATTCGGTCAAAAATTTGCCAGGGAATCATCTCGTATTATTAATCTTTATACAAAATACAACAGACGTGTTACGCCCGAATTGCTCAACGATACAACATACAGTTTGTTGAATTACAATGAGTTTGAAACGGTTGTAAATGATTATCGGGCACTGGCTTTGGATGCGCATCGTTTGTATTTACAGTTGCCAGCCGAAATGAAAGATGCTTTTGATCAATTGGTGCTTTTCCCGACCAATGCATGTTCAAATTTATACGAAATGTACTTTGCGGTAGCTAAAAACAAACAGTTGGCTGCTTTGAATAACAAGGAAGCCAATCGTTGGGCTGATAAAGCCAAGGAATGTTACGACCGCGATTCTTTGTTGACAGTACATTATAACACAGAAATTGCCGGTGGAAAATGGGCACACATGATGGATCAGATACGTATTGGCTATACGTATTGGCAACAACCAAATGTGCGTGTAATGCCTGAAGTTAAAAGAATTGACGATAACGTTATTCCTAAAAAAACATCAATAACTGCGTTTGATAATCAATACATTTCTGTTGAAGCTGAGCATTTCACCCGAAAAAGCGAAATCGGTGGCATTCAATGGGAAATAATTCCTGACTTGGGTAAAACATTGTCAGGAGTAACAACTTTTCCTCAAAATATTTATCCGAAAGAGGCAGATAAGATTTATTTAGAATACGATTTGAATTTTGATACAACGGGTGAATTTCCAGTTTATGTGTTGGTTTCGCCCACCTTAAATTTCAATGGAAATAAAGGGTTGCGTTATGCTCTTTCGATTGATGGTGGTGAGGAGCAAATTGTAAATATCAATGCAAATTATAAAAATTGGTTGATGGAAAAATGGCAGGCAAATAGCATTAACCAAACGATTACCAAGCATAAAATTAAAACAACAGGCAAACATACTTTGCGTTTCAGAGTCCTTGAACCGGGTATTGTATTACAAAAAATTATGATTGATACCGGTGGATTAAAGAGAAGCTATCTGGGTGCACCTGAAAAATATTAAAAAATACATTGAAAAAATTATAAACGTATGAAATCAACTTCACAAAAGCTTTCGTTTGTCGAAAAAGTTGGGTACAGTCTCGGCGATTTGGCTGCTAATTTGGTTTTCCAAACTTTGATAACTTATTTAGCCTATTTTTACACCGACATTTACGGACTTAAAAGCACCGATGCATCTATTGTAATGCTATCTGTTGGACTTGTGGCTGCTTTTTTATTTAATCCAATTATTGGTGTGTTAGCCGATAGAACCAATTCTAAGTGGGGTAAGTTTCGTCCATGGATTTTATATACAGCTATTCCTCTGGGAGTTGTTGCTTTTTTGGCATTTTCTACTCCGCATTTCGAATATAAAGGCAAGTTGATTTACGCTGCTGTAACTTATACTTTTTTACTTTTGCTGTATGCATCAAGTAATTTACCTTACTCGGCGTTGAGTGGTGTAATAACCGGCGATATGAGCGAACGCAACAGCATTTCGTCGTACCGTTTTGTGGCAGTAATGTTTGCTCAGTTTTTTGTGCAGGTTTTCATGTTGCCTATTATCGAATTTGCAGGCGGAGGCGATAAAGCAGTCGGAATCGAGACGGTTATGTCGTGGTTAGCTATTATTGGTTCAATAATGTTACTCATCACTTTTTTTACTACACGTGAACGTATTGTCCCAAGTCCTTCACAAAAATCATCTTTAAAAGATGATTTATCGGATTTATCAAAAAATCGACCATGGCTGATTATGCTTTCCCTCACCATTTTAGTATTTATTACTTTGTCCATGAAAGGCGGTTCTTATGTATATTATTTTAATAATTTTGTAGATAAAGAAGCTTTGAGTCAATTTATTAGCCCGGTGCTGAATGCTTGTACCAATTTCGGCTTTAATTTCTTTGGTACCGATCCTGTTTCTGCCGGATTTGGATTATTTAATGCCGGTGGTATTATATTTATGATTGCAGGTATCTCATTGTCAACAAAATTGGCCAATAAATACGGTAAACGTGATGTGTATAAACACGGTTTATTGGTAGCAACCATTTTTGTGTTAATTTTCGTATTTTTCAAACCGGACAATATTTTGTTGATGTTTACTTCGCAAATATTACATGGATTTACATACGGTATTACTATCCCAATTTTGTGGGCAATGATTGCCGATGTGGCCGATTATTCCGAATGGAAATCCAATCGTAGAGCTACCGCAATAATTTTTTCGGCTATGATGGTTGGGCTTAAAGCCGGTCTTTCAATTGGTGGAGCTTTAGTTGCATGGATTTTAGGTTTATACGGTTACATTTCTAAAGAAAGTGCTATTGCCGGACAGGAAATTGTGCAGCCTGAATCAGTAGCTGATGGAGCGCGGATGTTGGTCAGTGTTTTTCCCGCTATTCCATTCCTGTTGGGAGTTGGATTGCTTTTTTTCTATGTAATTGATAAAAAAATGGAAACGCAAATTGAAGCTGATTTAAAAAAGCGCAGAAACAAAGCTGAATAAGTAAAAAACACATAATTTATTTTCATATGAATTCGAAGAGATTTTTATTTTTTGCCGCAATAGGATTTTTTTTGACATCGATAAGTATAGTTGGTTGCAAACCCAAAGCTGATGTAGGTTTGAAAGATGCATTGAAAGGTAAATTTCTTATTGGAGTGGCAATAAATAGTGACCAAATTACAGAAAAAGATACCAAAAGTAACACATTGATAAATAAACATTTCAATTCAGTTGTTGCCGAAAACTGCATGAAAAGCGAAATTATTCAGCCCGTTGAAGGTGAATTTGATTTTTCGCTGGCAGATCAGTTTGTGAAATACGGTGAAAAACACAAAATGTTTATTATTGGTCATACATTGGTTTGGCATTCGCAAGCCCCAAAATGGTTTTTTGTGGATGAAAAAGGAAATACGGTGTCGCGTGAAGTATTGATAGAACGAATGAAAAATCATATTACAACAGTTGTAAAACGTTATAAAGGTCGTGTAAATGGTTGGGATGTGGTGAACGAAGCCATCGAAGATGACGGTACTTGGCGCGAAAATCCATTCTATAAAATAATTGGGAAAGACTATGTAAAATTAGCTTTCCAATTTGCACACGAAGCCGATCCAAATGCGGAATTGTATTATAATGATTACTCAATGGCGAAAGAAGGACGTCGTGAAGGTGTGGTTAAAATGATTAAAGAACTTCAGGCAGAAGGAATTAAAGTTGCAGCTATTGGAATGCAGGGACACTTTACAATGGATTTTCCAAGTGTAGAAGATGAAGAAAAAAGCATAGTTGCATTTGCTAATTTGGGAACTAAAGTGATGATTACTGAGCTGGATCAGACGGTGATTCCATTTCCTTCAAATGAAGTAACTGCCGATGTGGGAGCAAAATTTGCTTTCGACCCCAAAATGAATCCTTATCCAAACAGTTTACCCGATTCAGTTTCAATAAAATGGAATGAAAGATTAGGTGAGTTTTTCAAATTATTTATTAAACACAGCGATAAAATAAGCCGCGTAACGATTTGGGGATTAACAGACAATCATACTTGGCGCAACAATTGGCCCATAAGAGGTCGCAAAGATTACCCTTTGCTTTTCGACAGAAATTATCAGCCAAAACCGGTAGTTGAAACGATAATTAAAATGGTTGCCCCCTAAATCGCCCACAGGGGGACTTAAAGAAAGAACCCCAAACCCCTAAAGGGGCTTAAAGACCAAGTATCCTAAAAGGGGTAGGGGTTCAAAGTTTTATGAAATCAACACTAACTTAGTTTCTTTTTAGGAGCAAGGATAACAATACTAACATCTCTTATTCTCTGTCAGCCGACGGATTAAGAGTCAATAATAACAAACAAAACTAACTAAATTCCCCTTTAGGGGTTAGGGGTCATTTTATGAAAACACCAAAATATTTAGTACCAAATCTTTACACAGCCGATCCGGCAGTACATGTTTTTAATGGTAAATTATATATTTATCCATCACACGATGTGGAATCGGGAATTCCCGAAAACGATAATGGAGACCATTTCGATATGCGCGATTACCATGTTTTTTCAACCGATGATATTGAAAATGGAATGTTGACCGATCATGGTGTTGTGTTGGATGTAAAAAGCATTCCATGGGCTGGTCGTCAGCTTTGGGATTGCGATGCTGCACACAAAAACGGCAAGTTCTATATCTATTTTTCGCTGAAAGATCGAAATGATGTATTTCACATTGGTGTTGCGGTGAGCGACAAGCCCGAAGGTCCTTTTAAGGCCGAAGATGCTCCCATCAAAGGCAGTTATTCCATTGACCCATGCGTTTTTGAAGAAGAAGATGGAAGTCATTTTATGTATTTCGGTGGTTTATGGGGTGGACAATTACAGCGTTATCGAAATAACAAAGCCATTGAATGTGGACATGAACCTGCTGATATTGAACCTGCATTGTGTCCTAAAGTGGTGAAAATTAGCGAAAATATGTTGGAATTTGCCGAAGAACCGCGTGATTTGATTATTCTCGACGAAAACGGCGAACCGTTGAAAGCCGGTAATCACGACCGAAGGTTTTTCGAAGCATCGTGGATGCATAAATTCAACGGGAAATATTATTTTTCGTATTCTACAGGCAATACGCATTTATTGTGTTATGCCATTGGCGATAGTCCCTACGGCCCATTTACCTATCAGGGCGTTATTCTTACACCGGTTGTCGGATGGACAACCCATCACTGCGTTTCTGAGTTCCGCGGAAAATGGTACTTGTTCCATCACGACAGCCGGCCTTCGGGTGGGAAAACCTGGCTCCGCAGCCTGAAGGTGGTGGAATTAGAGTATAATGCCGATGGTACAATTAAAACCATTGATGGATTAGCAGAATGATTTTTTACTAAGCGGGTGACTTTGAGTTACCCGCTCACTATTTCAAATAAATATCATTTTTTTGTATATACTCTTATTTCCTATGAAATCTATTCGTCACTTATTTCTCATTCTTTTATTTTTTATTTTTCATTTTTCATTATTTGCGAATATTCGCCTTCCAAAGCTTATTTCGGATGGAATGATTCTCCAGCGCGATGCAAAAGTCAATATCTGGGGCTGGGCTGATCCTGCTGAAAAAATAAACATTTCAATTGATGAAAAAACGTATAAATGCATTGCTGATGCTGATGGAAATTGGAAAATTGCTCTAAAACCTCACAAAGCCGGCGGACCGTTTAAAATGACTATTGAAGGGGCTAATAAGTTGCAAATCAATAATATTCTTTTTGGTGACGTGTGGCTTTGTTCCGGTCAGTCGAATATGGAATTACCCATATATAGGGTGAAACCGCTATACGAGCAGGAAATAAAAGAGGCTAATAATAAATTGATACGTTATTTTGCTGTACCTCAAAGATATAATTTGAAATTTATTGAAAATGACTACGTTTTTGGAAGTTGGAAGGAAGTGAATCCTGAAAATGTTATGAATTTTTCGGCGGTAGTTTATTTCTTTGGTAATGAGTTATATAAGAAGTATAATGTGCCCATTGGGTTGATTAACGCCAGTTTGGGTGGTTCGCCTATTCAGGCTTGGATGAGCGAAGAAGCGCTCGCAGCTTTTCCTCATTATTTGAATGATGCAATTAAATACCGTGATGATAATTTGATTGTTGAGACGGAAGTTGTCGAAAATAAAAAAGTAACTGATTGGTACACCGAAGCAAACCAAAAAGATGCCGGACAAAGTGCCGGTTGGAAATTACCTTCGACTGACGATGTTGATTGGTTAACGATGAACGTTCCCGGTTATTGGAGCGAAACTCCTGTTGGCAAAGTGAATGGTGTAGTTTGGTTTAGACGTGAATTTGAAATCTCCAAAGAAAATGCAGGAAAAGCCGCTTTTCTGAATATGGGACGCATTGTGGATGCCGATTCGGTTTTTATTAATGGGAAATTCGTAGGTAATGTTACCTATCAATATCCACCCCGTTGGTACAATGTACCTGAAAATGTGTTGGTTGAAGGACGTAATGTAATTGTTGTTCGTGTTGTAAGTAATTCAGGAAGAGGTGGTTTCGTGTCAGATAAACCTTATGAACTGAAAGTAGCTAATTCGGTTATCGATTTAAAAGGTGTTTGGAAACTGAAATTAGGTTGTACAATGCCTCCAACACCCGGAACGACATTTTTCCGTTGGAAACCTATGGGACTTTACAATTCCATGATTGCACCACTACTTAATTATAATAAAAAAGGAGTAATTTGGTATCAGGGAGAATCGAATACTGGTAATCCGCTGGAGTATGCTACACTTTTACCTACAATGATTACCGATTGGCGCAAAAGCTTTAATCAAAAGAACTTACCGTTTATTTATGCACAGTTGCCTAATTTTATGGAAACAAAAACTGAACCATCAGAAAGTAATTGGGCTTTATTCAGAGATATGCAAACAAGAACACTTTTTGTTCCGAAAACTGCTATGACGGTTAATATTGATTTAGGCGATTGGAACGACATTCATCCGATGAATAAAAAAGATGTTTCGATACGATTAGCGTTAGCAGCTCAAACGGTTGCTTACAATAATCATAAGGTGGTCTCTTCGGGGCCGTTGTATAAATCAATGAAAGTAAATGCGAATAAAATTGAACTCAGTTTCTCAAATATTGGAAGTGGACTTATCGCTAAGGATGGAAAAGCATTGAAGCAATTTGCCATTGCCGGAACCGACAATAAATTTGTGTGGGCGAAAGCTGAAATTGTGGGCAATAAAGTTATAGTTTGGTGTGATGACATCACAAATCCAACTATTGTGCGGTATGCTTGGGCTGATAATCCCGAAGGAGCTAATTTATTTAATAAAGAAGGATTGCCAGCATCACCTTTTGAGGCTGAATTGAACAAATAATTGTGAATTGTCGAATATATTTAATGCCATGAAACATAAAATATTATCATTATTGGTTGCGTTTTTAATAATACAAACTTCAGATAGTCAGGTTTTTAAATCTGCGCCTGAAGGATTTGATATTCCGAGAGTCGGAATTCAACACGGCAAAATTGATACAATAGTATATTATTCCACTACTGTTGGGAATACCCGCAGAGCCTTGATTTATACTCCTCCGGGATATTCAAAATCAAAAAAATATCCAGTGCTTTACTTGCTTCACGGAATTGGTGGTGACGAAAAGGAGTGGTTTAATCAGGGAAAACCGCAGGTAATTTTGGACAATCTGTATGCAGAAAATAAGATCGTACCCATGATTGTGGTGCTTCCCAATGGTAGAGCCATGGAGAATGATAGGGCAGAAGGCAATATATTCGACGCTCCCAAAGTTCAGTCATTTGCTACTTTCGAAAAAGATTTACTTAATGACCTCATTCCTTTTATAGAAAAAAACTACCCGGTACTTAAAAATCAGAAATACCGTGCTTTGGCCGGACTTTCGATGGGAGGGGGACAATCCTTGAATTTCGGTCTCGGCAATTTGGATACTTTTGCATGGGTAGGTGGATTTTCGTCAGCTCCAAACACCAAAACTCCTCAGGAATTAATGCCGAATGCAGAAAATGCGAAGAAAAAACTGAAATTACTCTGGATTTCGTGTGGCGACAAAGACGGGTTGATTACGTTCAGCAAACGCACACACGATTACATGCTTGAAAACCAGATTCCTCATATTTATCAGGTAATTCCGGATGGATATCACGATTTTAAAGTTTGGAAAATGAACCTGTATATATTTTCTCAACTTTTATTCAAACCTGTAACTCCTTCATTAATTGATACATATAGCAATATCCCTGAGTAGATAGAAGTACAAACATATTATTAAATATTTATATCGATGAGAAACATTAATTCCAGATTGATTTTATTAAATAAAAAGCAAATTGTTTTATTGACCGTTTTTATGGTTTTTATTTCTTTGTCAGGATTTTCAACAAGTCACAAAGAAAAAGTGAAAGTAGCAAAAAATGCTCCTGTTTTTACAAAGTTTATTTATCAGGGCAACGATCAGGTGTATAAAGATTTTCCGTTGAAGGCTGATGAGTTTTATTCACCGATACTGCAAGGTTGCTATCCTGATCCTAGTATTACACGCAAAGGAGATGATTATTATTTGGTATGTTCATCATTTGCTATGTTTCCGGGAGTGCCTATTTTTCATTCAAAAGATTTGGTAAACTGGACTCAGATTGGTCATGTACTTGATAGAGTTTCGCAGCTTAAAGTACAGGATTGTGGTATTAGCGCCGGGATTTATGCTCCCCAAATTTTGTATAACCTCAATAACGATACTTTTTACATGATTACTACTGAATTTGCAGGTGGTTTCGGAAATATTATCGTAAAAACAAAAGATCCGCTACAGGGCTGGAGCGACCCGATTAAGTTGAATTTTGATGGAATAGATCCTTCTGTTTTCTTTGACGAAGATGGAAAAGCTTATATAGTGCACAATGATGCTCCTGACAAAGGCAAGGAGCTTTACACTGGTCATCGGGTAATAAAAGTTTGGGAATATGATGTGGAAAAAGATCAGATCGTAGCTGGAACTGATAAGATAATTGTTGACGGCGGAGTTGATCTTTCGAAAAAACCGATTTGGATCGAAGCTCCTCATATTTATAAAAAGAATGACAAATATTATTTGATGTGCGCTGAAGGAGGAACAGGAGATATGCACAGTGAGGTGATTTTTGTTAGCGACAATCCCAAAGGACCTTATATCCCTGCACCAAATAATCCGATTCTATCACAGAGACATCTGAATTCTAAACGTACAAATATAGTTGATTGGGCGGGACATGCCGATTTGGTAAAAACGCCCGAAGGGAAATATTATGGTGTATTTTTAGCCGTTCGTCCAAATGATAAAGGCAGAGTAAACACAGGTCGCGAAACATTCATTTTACCGGTCGATTGGTCGGGTGAATTTCCCGTTTTCGAAAATGGATTAGTACCTTTGGAACCTAAACTGAAAATGCCTAAAGGCGTTGAAAATAAAACCGGAAAAGATGGATTTTTACCTAATGGCAACTTCACTTTTGCCGAAGATTTTACAAGTCAAAAATTAGACTACAGATGGATTGGGTTAAGAGGCCCACGCGAAGAGTTTGTTACGGTAACCAAAAAAGGTTTGGTAATAAATCCATTCCCTGTAAGTATCAAAGAGCTAAAACCCACTTCTACGCTTTTCTATCGTCAGCAGCATATCAATTTTACAACCACTGTAACAATTAATTTCATTCCTAAATCGGAAAATGAATTAGCAGGTATTACATGTTTACAAAACGAAAAATTTAATTATGTGTTCGGAATTACCAAAAAAAATAATGTCTTTTACCTGTTACTCCAGCGAACGGAAAAAGGGAACTCCACTATTTTAGCAAGCACTAAAATCGAGTTAAAAAATCCTGTACAGTTAAAGGTAAAAGCCGTTGGCGATAACTACGAGTTCAGTTATTCTATCAATGGAACTGACTTTTTAAACTTAGGCGGAACTGTTTCTGGCGATATTCTTTCGACCAATGTAGCAGGTGGTTTCACTGGAGCT
>CAYNHC010000016.1:2010-25157 GCA_964396705.1 uncultured Paludibacter sp. | reverse complement strand
TTGCTTCAATTTTCTTCATTTTATTTATTATTTTTAGTGGAAATATGAATTAAATCTTATCTAATTGATTCCATTTTATTCATATTTCCGGATTATATTAATAATTAATATTTAACTTAAAGTGTAACACCTAACACAAGAAACGCATCATTTGCTGTGGGATTTACACCAACTACACCATAAACAGGCAAACTAAATTTATCAGTAATTTCGATCGATTTGCTCACTTTAAGTCCGATATTAGTGATCCCAAAACCGCTGGTACCATAGTTTCCACTTTCGTTCAATGAACCTCCAAGGAATACTTTAGCACTTGATGTAATTGGATATGCAAGTTCTAAATAAGTGGAATATGCCTGCTCATCGCTAACTTTATCAGCTCCATAAAACATAGTATTAAGCGATACACTCAAAGGAAAAGCTTCAACACCTGCATAATTTAATGATCCTTCGTAAACATGATCTGTTCCTTCACCATATTTAAAATAACTACTTGGATTGAAGTTCCAGTTGTAATCGGTTACTGTCAGCGAAAAAAGACTTGAAAATGCATAAGTTGCATAAATGTCAACTTCTTTAACCGAACCAAGTATTCCGGCCGAACCCCATGCACCAATTGTAAACTTACCGGCTGTAAAGGAAACATAAGGTTGAATATTTGGTGTTCCTTTTACATTTGTTAAATCCTGTTGAACACCACGCCATACATAATTGCTTACAATGTCGGTTCCTACTGAAAACTGCGCTTTAATACTTGTTGTTGCTACTAATGCAAGAATTGCAACTGCGAAAAATTTTACTCTTTTCATACTCATAATTTTTTTAAAAGTGAATGATTAAATAATTATATAAATTTTAATTTTATTTGAAATAATACGCTAATGAATTTTGTCATATTGCTACATATATTTTAATATGTCTGACATTATGTTTTTAATACATTGCAAAATTAATCATATTGATAGCACAAACAAACAAATACTATCATAAGTTTGCAAATAAATTTACTAAAATATCAATATGTAACCATTTATCCATTTTTAATGACACATTGAAATATCTTTTGCCAATATTGTTACATAATGATTTTTATGAGAATTTGAATAAATACTTTTAATGTGTTAAAAACATGTTTTATAACTATGTTTTTCGATATTTACATGAAAATTTGGATAGAAATTATCAAACAAATCGCTCAAATCATATGAAATACATTAAAAAACACATTTTCAAGTTATCAAATTGAATGCATTTTACCAGCAATAGAAAAAGATGAAGAAAAACAATATTAGTATGAAGCAAATAAAATGGCATAAAAAAAAGCCCGGCATAACCGGGCTTTTGGGAGAGAACAATAAAATTAATAAATATTCTTGAAGTAAAAACTTATTTGTAAAGTCTTTCCATTGCTTCGATAGTATCTTCACGGCTACCAAAAGCTGAGAAACGAACAAAACCTTCTCCACTTAAGCCAAATCCGGCTCCAGGGGTCGTTACAATATTCTTTTCTTTTAGCAGATAATCAAAATACTCCCAACTACCTAATCCTTCGGGTGCTTTTGCCCACACATAAGGCGCATTTACACCACCAAAAATTGTATAACCGGCTTTTATAAGTCCTTCGCGAATGATACGCGCATTCTCAGTATAAAAATCAATCAAAGTCCTCACCTGTTTTTTTCCTTCAGGACTAAAAGTAGCTTCAGCAGCACGCTGCACAACGTATGATGTTCCATTGAATTTAGTGGTGTGGCGACGATTCCATAGTTTATTCAATGAAACTTTTTCGCCGGTTTCTGATTTACCCATTAGTACTTTTGGCACCACAGTATATCCACAACGGGTTCCGGTAAATCCGGCAGTTTTTGAAAAACTGCGGAATTCAATAGCCACTTCTTTCGCTCCTTCAATTTCGTAAATACTATGAGGTACATTTTCCTCTGTGATAAATGCTTCGTAAGCCGCATCAAATAAAATTACAGCGTCGTTTTCTTTAGCATATTTTACCCAAACTGCAAGTTGCTCCTTTGTCAGCGTTGTACCTGTAGGATTATTTGGATAGCATAAATATATAATATCAACTTTTTCAGAAGGCAACTCAGGAACAAAATTATTATCAGCATTGCATGGCAAATAAACTAAGTTGCTCCATACATTCTGTTCGTTGGGCTCTCCCGCACGACCTCCCATCGCGTTTGTATCCACATAAACAGGATAACTTGGATCGGTAATGGCCACGCGATTATTAACACTAAAAATATCGCCTATATTACCCGTATCGCTTTTGGCGCCATCGCTTACAAATATTTCATCTTCACCTATATCAATTCCTCTTGATGTAAAATCATTGATAACTATAGCTTCGCGAAGAAAAGCATATCCCTGTTCAGGACCATATCCACGAAAAGTAGCTGCATGTCGCTGTTCTTCAGCCGCTTTAATCATTGCATCGACTGACGCATCGGGCAACGGAAGACTTACATCACCAATTCCCATCCGAATTACTTTTGCGTTTGGGTTCGCTTCTTTGTGTGCTGTTACGCGTTTTGCAATTTCCGAGAACAAATAAGTTGCCGGTATTTTAATAAAATTGTCGTTTATTTGTGCCATAATTCAGTTTGAAAGTTCGTAAAGTTTGTAAAGTTTGAAAGTTTTTAAAGTTTTTAAAGTTATAAAAGCTATAAAGTTCTTAAAGTTGTAAAGTTTGTAAAGGTCGTAAAGGTTGAAAGTTTAAAAAGTTGATGCTACCGAACAGCTATCTGAATAGATTTTTCATTTTACATTTTACATTTTACATTTTTTATTTTTCATTCTAATATCTCTCCCTCGTAAACAGTTGTTGCTCCTCCTGTCAGATAAACATGATTATCCTCTTCCCGCCATTCGATGGTCAGTTCACCACCCAATAGTTCAACAGTGGTTTTTCGGTTATTTTTACCATTAAGCACCCCAGCAACCACAGCTGCACATGCACCTGTTCCACAAGCTAATGTTTCACCAGAACCACGCTCCCAAACACGCATCTTGATATAGTCATTGTTAACAACTTCAATAAATTCGGTATTGGTACGGCGCGGAAAGACAGTAGCATTTTCAATTATTGGACCAATTTCGGGCAAATTTAATTCGGCAATATTGTTTTGATAAATCACTGCATGTGGATTTCCCATTGATACAGTTGTAATATTATAATTTAATCTTTCGTCGAACCGAACAGGTTTATTTATTATTTGGGGTTCATCAAAAATGGTAGGTATAGCTTTTCCTTCCAGAATTGGCTCGCCCATATCAACTGTAACAGTGTTAACTTTGTTATCATCGCCCAAAACCAGTTCAAGAACTTTTATGCCTGCAAGTGTTTCTAATGTTACCGAAGTCTTTTTGGTTAAACCTTTGTCGTAAACATATTTACCGATACAGCGCGACGCATTACCACACATTTCAGACTCCGAACCATCAGCATTGAACATACGCATACGAAAATCACAAGTCTCCGAAGGCATAATCATTACAAGTCCATCGGAACCAATACCCTTGTGCCGATCACTGTATTTAATGGCAAAAGCGGCAGGATCTTTTATCGTTTCTACAAAACCGTTCACGTAAATATAGTCGTTTCCGGCTCCATGCATTTTGGTAAATTTCATTTTTTCTTACTTTTTATTATCTAAGTTTCAGACTGCAAATATAAATATATAATTCTCAATAGTTCATTTACAAATTTTAAAAATGGAATGTTTAAGCTCGAAGTTACAATTAATAACAAATTTAGGCATTTAAATAAACAACTAATATAGAAAGAACCATAAAAACTCCAAATAACTAATTTATCTCTTAATTCCGACTCTATAAATAAACAGTTAATAGCATTAAATCACAGAATGCTAAAAAATGAATACTTTTTTGCAATAATTAAAAGGTATATCAAAACGACACATTTCTCAAATCATATTTTCACATAAATCAAAATATTGAACTTCAACACTTATTTTTGCAAAAAAACACCTACACACAAAAAGCATGTAGGTGTTTATTATCTGTTTTGTGACCCAGGTGGGGGTCGAACCCACGACCCACAGATTAAGAGTCTGTTGCTCTACCAACTGAGCTACTAAGTCATTATGTTTTATTTTAGGCTTGCAAAATTAATGAAATATTTTTCTTTTACTGCAATAAATATTGAAAATCAGACAAAAAAGTATTCAATAAATCATACATTGATTATTATCAGCTAATTATCATCTTTTTTAATTGCTTCGGAGTTTGGCATACCTTCACACACAACTACCGTTACATGAAAACACGATTGTTTTCTTTCGCGTACAGCGAGCAATTTACATTCTTTTCGCATCTCAACAAGTGTTTTAGTCAGCTCCTGTATTGCCTCCCAACTACTTTCAAGTGTATCAGTATCCAAATTATAAAAATTCTTATACGAAATATCTACCGAAGTACCATAGATATGCGCCGAATTACCTGTAGCATTACCATTACGACGGGATAATTTCACCTGTGTTTCATCGGTTCGTAATAATGAAGTGAGCACAATAGCGTAATTATTTAGCTTTTTCTCTTTATTTCTTTTTCTGAACTTGTAGGCAATTTCATTCAACATATCCACACATTCAGGTATTAAATAAGGGTGAGAATGAGTTAATTTTTTAACATGATAAAATCCATTATCAGTTACTTTGACCAGAATTCCATTCTCAATATATTTTTGTACCTCAAATTCAAACTGTCCGTTCGTTGTAAAAGGATTTTTCAAACCATTTTTATGAGCGTGCAATAAATGCACTTCGTTTTTGTCATTAAGCACATCACTGGGTTCAATGGGTGCTGAGGCATAAAGTATATGATCGCAATTAAAATATTTATTCTCTTTCTTCACCACAATTTCCTTTTCATTAAACATGTAAAAGGCAATTATGCCTATGAATATCAAACCTGTTACAACATATATTTTATAATTTACAGTCTTTATCAATTTCACTAAATTCATTCTATACTTTTTTTTGCAAAGATAAATAAATAAGAATACTCTGAAAATTTAAAATCAATAAGTCTGATAAAGTTTAAAATATATTTTTAGAACATCAAGCATTATAATTGATGTTCTATAACAGTTTAGTTTGGATAAAAAATAGTTTTTTATTTCAAAAGTATTAAGTACTTTTGCAGCTTAAATTCTAATAAAAAATAAACAATATGAAACCTACTTTATTTGTATTAGCCGCTGGCATGGGAAGTCGCTATGGTGGTCTCAAACAGCTTGATGGTCTTGGTCCCAACGGTGAAACAATTATGGATTATTCAATATACGATGCTATCAAAGCAGGATTTGGAAAAATCGTATTTGTTATTCGCGAAAGTTTTGAAAAGGACTTTAAAGCAGTAGTAGTTGATAAATTCAGAGATCTTATTGAAGTTGAAACAGTTTTTCAAGACATTAGTAATGTGCCGGAAGGATGCACATACAATCCTGAACGCGAAAAACCGTGGGGAACAAATCATGCTGTTTTAATGGGAAAAGATGTTATAAAAGAACCATTTGCTGTGATTAATGCTGATGACTTTTACGGACAAGAATCATTTGCAGTACTGGCAGATTTTTTGAGAAGTGTAGAGGGCAAAAAAAATGAGTATTGCATGATAGGTTATCATGTGGGAAATACCTTATCAGAAAGTGGTTCTGTTAGTCGCGGTGTATGTGTAGTTGACGAAAATGGAAACTTACTGAATGTTGTAGAACGTACAAACATTGAGGAAAAGGGTGGAAAAATTATTTTTATTGACGAAAACAATGAAGAAGTTGCCATCGAACCAAACACGCCAGTATCAATGAATATGTGGGGATTCACACCTGATTATTTTGATTATTCGATAGAATATTTCAAAGAATTTTTGACTGAGAACGGTCAAAAACTTAAATCAGAATTTTACATTCCACTTGCTGTAAACAATTTAATAGTATCAGGAAAAGCAAGCTGTAAAGTGTTAGATACTACTTCAAAATGGTTTGGAGTAACTTATGCCGAAGACCGCCCGCAGGTAGTTTTAAAAATTAACGAGTTAATACGTAAGGGTATTTATCCTGAAAAACTATTTTAATACATACAAACATTTATGGCAAAGATTTTAGTTACCGGCGGAACCGGTTATATTGGATCGCATACTGTAGTTGAATTAATCAATGAAGGATACGAAGTTGTTATAGTTGATAATCTTTCAAATTCAAATATTGATGTTTTAAATGGTATAGAAAAAATTACAGGTGTAAGACCTGATTTTGAAAATATTGATTGTGTTGATTATGTGGCTCTTGACCGCATGTTTGAAAAATACAGAAATATTGAAGCTATAATACATTTTGCAGCCAGTAAAGCTGTAGGTGAGTCGGTTGATAAACCATTACTCTATTACCGTAATAATCTTGTATCACTCATTAACTTACTCCAGTTAATGCCGATACATAAGATTAAGAATTTTGTTTTTTCTTCTTCCTGCACTGTTTACGGACAACCTGATATACTTCCGGTTACAGAAGAAGCTCCCATAAAATTTGCTTTATCACCTTATGGTAACACCAAACAAATTGGTGAAGAGATTATTCGCGACACAATTAATGCAAATCCATTTTACAATAGCATTATCTTAAGATATTTCAATCCAATCGGCGCTCATCATACAGCTGAAATTGGAGAATTACCTAATGGAGTGCCTAATAATTTACTTCCGTTTGTAACTCAAACTGCTATCGGATTACGGAAACAACTTCAGGTGTTTGGAAATGATTATAATACTCCCGACGGGTCATGTATTCGTGACTATATCCATGTTGTGGATTTGGCTAAAGCGCATGTTATAGCTGTAAAACGCTTGCTTGAGAATGAATCAGGAAATCACATTGAAACATTTAATCTTGGCACCGGACGTGGACTTTCGGTATTGGAAATTCTAAAAACCTTCGAAAAAGTTACGAATGTAAAGGTACCTTATAAAATTGTAGGGCGACGTGCTGGTGATATCGAAAAAGTTTGGGCAGATCCGGCATTTGCAAATAATGTGTTGGGTTGGAAAGCGACCGAAACTGTTGAAGAAACATTAAGAAGCGCCTGGGAATGGGAAAAAAATCTCGCGAAAAGAACAAAATCCGAATAAAATTTATATCCTGAAAATGAAAGAGGAACAATTAACAATCTATTTTTTAGCATTTTAATTGTTCCTCTTTTAACTTTCTAACTTTTTAACTTTCCAACTAATATGCTTTATCCATTAAAATTTCAACCCATCCTGAAAGATAAAATCTGGGGAGGAAAAAAACTCAAATCCATTTTCAACAAAACAGGTTCAACCGACAAAACGGGTGAAAGTTGGGAGTTATCTGGTTATGTGAATGATGAATCTGTTGTAACAAATGGATTTCTTTCAGAAAACAACCTTCAGGAATTGATTGAAATTTATATGGGAGAACTTGTAGGCGATAAAGTTTATGAGCAAAACGGATTAACTTTTCCGTTGCTTTTTAAACTGATTGACGCTAACGAAAATTTATCAATTCAGGTACATCCGGGCGATGAAGTTGCCGCCGAACGACATAACTCTTTTGGTAAAACCGAAATGTGGTATGTAGTTGATGCCGATCCTGGAGCAGTGCTAATTATCGGCTTCGCGAAAAATTGTTCACGTGAACAATATCTTGAAGCCCTGGAAAATGATAGCATTGAAGATTTATTACAAAAGGTGCCCGTAAAAAAAGGAGATGTGTTCTTTATTCCGGCAGGTCTTGTACATGCTATAGGCAAAGGAGTTGTAGTAGCTGAGATTCAACAAAGCAGTGATATAACTTACCGTATTTACGACTATAAACGCACTGATGACAACGGAAACGAACGCGAGTTACATACCGAAGAAGCTTTAGATGTAATAAATTTCGAAGCATCATTGCATCCGAAAGTTGAATACATAAAACAACTCAACGAGATAGTACCACTCGTAAAATGTGAATACTTTACTACAAATTTGATAAATTTCAATCAACCTATCTCCAGAAATTACGGCACGATTGATTCTTTTAAAACTTATATGTGTATTGAAGGTAACTTTGCGATTGAATATAACAACGAGAAAACGGTTGTATTGAAAGGCGATACCGTAATGATACCTGCCTGCATTGATGAAATTGGATTATCTCCCGATGGTGAGGTTACTTTGTTAGAAGTATTTGCAGGAAATATCGATTAAACCTGAATCAATTTTCCATTAAAGACTTAGTAGATCGTGAGCATTTTTAATGGCAGCATCGCTTATATTTTTACCGCTTAGCATTTGAGCAATTTCTGTAATTCGCTCCTCATCAGCAAGTTGTTTCATGATAGTAACAGCCTTATTGCCGGTTTCATCTTTATATACTTTAAAATGTTGCTTCCCTTTTCCGGCAATTTGAGGTAAATGCGTAATTGTAATAACCTGCATTTTCTGACTCATTGTTCGCATAATATCGCCAATTTGATGAGCCGTTTCCCCGGAAACTCCTGAATCAATTTCGTCGAAAATGATCGTTGGTAAATTTGAGTTATTCGCTACCAACGATTTAATTGACAGCATCATTCTCGAAATTTCACCACCTGATGCAATTTGTTGTACCGCTTGCATTTCCCTGTTTTTATTGGCAGAGAAATAGAATTGAACTTCATCCTGACCCTTATCTGTAAACTCATCTGTTCTGTTAATTTTCACTTCAAACTGGATATTCGGTATCCCGAGTTTCTTCATTTGTTCAGAAATATACAATGCAATAGGCTTACAGGCACTTTTACGCGCATTAGTCAAATGATTAGCTTTCTCTTTCAGGTTTTGATAAGTCTGGTTAATATCCTTTTCTAACAATTCAATTTGTTCAGCAAATGATTCAATATCATTCAATTTGCGTCCCATTTCCTCTCTAAGCTCAATTAAACCAAAAACAGTCTCGGTTTTAAACTTCTTTTGTAATGTATAAATTTCGCTTAAACGTTCATTTATCCATTCGTAGCGCGAAGGATTAAATTCAATATTCTCATCATAAGCATTCATCTCTACACTTAAATCTTTTAATTCAACATATGCCGATTGCAATCTGTCGAACCATGATTCAGAAACGGGAACATATTTTTTAATTTTTGCAACTGAAGTAAGAATTTCCTTCAATAATTGCAAACTCATTTTTTCATCATCAAATAACGATACAGACTTCTGAAGCGCTGATTTAATTTCCTCGGCATGACTTAAAATCTGACTTTCGGCTTCGAGATCAGATTGTTCATCTTCATTTAAATGAGCGTCTGATAGCAGTTGAAATTGAAATTGCAAAAAATCCTGTTCGGCCGATTGATTATCTGCTTTTCGCTTCAATTGTTTCAGATCATTCTGCAGTTTATTCCACTGTAGAAAGGTTTGACTATATTCAGTAAGTTCGAGTGTATTTTTGGCAATAGCATCCACAATGTTTAACTGAAAATTTTCATCAGACAATAAAAGATTTTCGTGTTGTGAATGAATATCAATTAGCCTCGAGGTTAGTTCTCGAAGCACATTCAAACCTACAGGCGTGTCGTTAATAAAAGCACGAGATTTACCGGCATTGGTTATTTCACGACGAATAATGCATAACTTGTCATCAAAATCAAGCTCATTATTATCAAAAAAATTTTTTATTCCCTCATATAACGAAATGTCAAAAGTTGCTTCAATAACACATTTCTCTGCATCGGTTTTAATTGCTTTTGAATCTGCCCGTTGTCCGAGAATCAACGACAATGCTCCCAAAATAATCGATTTACCGGCTCCGGTTTCACCTGTTATCACAGTAAATCCGGTTTCAAAATCTATATCGAGTTCAGTAATTAATGCGTAATTATTTATATGTAAGGATTTTAACATGACTATACTTTAAAAATGACCGAATAAAAATCATTTATTTTTTTTATTATTTGGTAATTTTAGCATACTTCTCAGATTGCGTAGGATTTACTTCAGACAAAACTTCAACAATTTCCTTTTTTTCTTTATCAGTTCCATTCATGAAAATATTAACAATTTCGTCTGTTTTGGCATCGAGAAAAGAAGAAATTGCAATAGCAGAGGGGCGACTACGGTTGGTATCAATTAAAACAGGTAATCCTGAAGCAATTCTGGCTCTTGCATTTGTCATATTTACAGTCATCTCATCCAAACCAAGCCTATGATATTCATAAAAATAATTTCTGAATTTTTTAAAAGCTTCATCAGTCAGATTGTTAATGAGTGCATAACGGTTTCGGTTATTTTCAAAAGCTTTCCATCCTGCTAAATCGGCAGCCTGCGCAGCGTTCACTATACTTTCAGCAGCCTGAAAATAGGGTGTTCCTCCAAACCGTGAATACGAATCCATATCGTATCCAATAATCAGGTAAGCATAATACGCCAACACAGCTGTAAGATTTGATGTGATGGTATTCTCATTCATCTCAAGCTGGTCGAATTCTTTATAATTGAACGTGAAACTATTGTCTTTAAAGTTGAATAAAGTAGTGTTATAAAGCGAATTATAAACCGGACGTCGGGATTGCACCTGAATTTCAGCTGTAAAAACTTCGTCTTCGACTTTTTTTACAATTATACTCATTGTACACTCAATTCTCTCATTATTCTGGTATTTCAACTCTGTCCAGCTACGGTTATTCACAAACTCTGATGCAGATTTTTGCAAAGTACTGAAAATAGATTTATTAGAACCCTGAACCTGTTCCGAATTAATTTGAATATTACAATTTAACTCTTGCGCATTAGCAGTTCCAAAAAGAAAAATCAATACGAAAGTCAGAATATTTTTTTTCATTTATAGTTTTAATCTTGACTAATAGAAAGTTACGAGTCTGTTTATATGAATATTAATTAAAAAATCAATGTATTTATTTCGTTGATAATATCATTTGCAACTTCCAGTTTGGTTTTCAATTCAAAACTTTTTTGTAATCCTGAACGATGAATTATAGAAACTTTATTGGTATCGAATCCAAAACCGGATTGTGGATCGCGAAGTGAATTCAAAACGATAAAATCTAAATTTTTTCGTTCCATTTTATTCTTAGCATTCGTCTCTTCATTCTCAGTTTCGAGTGCAAAACCTACTAAAAACTGTTCGCTTTTCTTAAGTTGCCCCAATGCAGCAGCTATATCTTTTGTTGGTTTTAAGTCAATCAACAGATTTTCTTTTTCACGTTTCATTTTATTATCGGCAATTGAAACCGGCGTAAAATCGGCAACCGCAGCACAAAGAATGGCACCATCCATCTCGTTGAATTTAGCAGTCACAATTTTATACATTTCTTCAGCCGATTCAACATTTATCCGGTTTATATTTTTATGTTTGGAACTTATCGAAACCGGACCAGAAATAAGTGTTACATTGGCACCTTGCATGGCACAGGTTTCAGCAAGTGCAAAACCCATTTTTCCAGTCGAATAGTTGCCTATAAAACGAACAGGATCTATCATTTCGTATGTAGGACCCGCAGTAATAAGAACATTTTTTCCAAGCATTTTTTTTGCAGTGAAAAAATCCTTGAGATACATTATAATACTATCCGGCTCTTCCATTCGTCCCTTTCCATCAAGTCCACTTGCAAGTTCACCTGTGGAAGGTTCAATTACATGATTTCCAAAGCCTTTTAATATATCAAGATTTTTGCGGGTTGTAGGGTGAGCATACATATCCAGATCCATAGCCGGAGCAACACAAACCATACATCGAGCCGACAAATAGGTGGTTAATAATAAATTATCTGCAATTCCGTTAGCCATTTTAGCTATGGTATTCGCGGTAGCAGGTGCAATAAGAAAAACATCTGCCCAAAGTCCTAAACTCACATGACTATTCCAGTCGCCGTTTTCAGGATTAAAAAAATCAACTAAAACCGGATTTTTCGACAGAGTTGCCAATGTCAGGGGTGTAATAAACTCTTTAGCCAAAGGTGTCATTAACACTTTTACTTCAGCGCCTTCTTTAACCAGCAAGCGTATTAATTGAGCCGATTTATATGCAGCTATACTACCGGTAACCCCAAGAATTATTTTTTTTCCTTTCAACATAGCTCAATTTATTAATTGATTGATTATATTTACCAACGAACATTATACAAAAATACAAAATTGTATTGAAGTTATATCCATAAAAAAAAATAAAACTCCTGTAAAGAAGTTTTATTCTTATTTTTTCTATCGAAAACAGTATTATTTATCTGATTCGAAGTATGATTATACAAGTCGGGTAAAAATTACTTTAACTTATTGTCTTTTATTGGATTACGATAATATATTTTATCTTCAATAAATTCCTGTGTAGCAATAAGAACAGCTTTTGGAAGTTTTTCGTAATAACGTGAAATTTCAATTTGTTCACGATTTTCGAAAACTTCTTCAATATTTTCATTCATCGAAGAAAACTCAACTAATTTCTTATCAAGTTCAGATTTAATTTCAGCGCTAATTTGATTAGCACGTTTCGAAATAATTTTTACAGTTTCGTAAACATTTCCAACGTTTTCACTCATCGAATTCATATCGCGTGAAATAGTTGATGTAGGTGCATTTACTTTTCTAAATTCCATAATATATTTATATTTAATCTTTTACTATTTTTTTGCAATCACCAAAAATTCTTTCGGCTTGTTTCCGCATTTTTCCTTCAGGAAACTCATTGATATAATTGTAATATTCATCAATTGTATTGCGGTAACGGTCTAATTTTTTCTCAGGTACACTTTGTTCTGCTTGCTGATATTTCGATTCAAGAATTATCATCGATAATTCTTCTCTGAATTTTGTAGAAGGGAACTTTCTTAAAGCATTCTGAGCAGTAATTACCGCCGATTCGTAATTATTTCCCATATAATTACCCAGATTAAAATACAGTTTTGAACTGATAAATGCCTTGTATGCAAGTTTATCGGTTAATTCATCTAACAGCTTGTTAGCTTCCTGAACCCTTTCACTTTCCGGATATAAATCAGTAAACTCCTGAAATGCTGCAATTGCACTTACTGTTGAAGTTTGATCAAGACGTGCATCGGGTGAATCAAGATAGAAACAATATCCTATCATGTATTTGGCTTCAGTAATGTACTGACCTTTGGGATAAGTTTTTACATACGTTTTATAATATTCGCTTGCTGAGAAATAATCTTTCTGACCCATGTAAGACTTTGCCATGTAATTGAGTACAGCTTCTGAACGTTCAGTACCTTTATAATAAGTGGCAACTTCGTCGAATAAAGTAGATGCACGCATAAAATCACCTTTTTCGAAATATTCAACTGCTTTGTTATATTTCAATTCAGGGTCTGTACTTTTCAAAATTTTTTGATATTCGCCACACGAATTCAAAATTAAAACCAGTAATAAGAGAATAAAAGGGTACTTCTTCATACGAAAATTTGGACTGCAAAAGTAGTTAATTAATTGGTAATAAAAAAATAAAACATATATATATACGGTTTTTTGTGTATTTTCATCTCAGAATTTCAATGGAATATCTCATTTTTACTGAATATTTCTATAACTTCAAACTATCAAACCCACCAGACGCAATGCATTGCGTCTCTACTTCAGATATTTCTTAAATCCTTCAGTCATGGTTACCTGATATTCTCCTTTTTCGTCTGAAAAAACCAGATAACATTCCATATCTTTGATCTGTCGGCATAAAGCCAGACTACTATCAACACCAAGCACCATAAATGCAGTTGCGTAAGCATCAGCTTGCATCGATGTTGGAGCAATCACAGTAGCACTCAATAAATTATGTGATACAGGGTAACCTGTTTTTGGATTGATGGTATGCGCATATTTTTTACCACCCTGTACATAAAACTGACGATAATTTCCGGAAGTTGTCAATCCTACATTCGTAACACTGATAATTGTTTGTAATTCAGCATTCGTATTTTCAGGATCATCAACCGGTTTATCAATTCCTATTTGCCAGTTATTTCCTTGTGGATTTACTCCTTTACAAGCAATTTCACCTCCAATATCAATCATATAATTTTTACAACCGTTTTCTTCGAAAAGCTTTGCAATCAGATCGGCTGAAAGACCCTGAGCTATTGCACTGGCATCTAACATAATACGTTTATCCTCTTTTACAATTTTATGGTTGACCAATTTAACTTTATTGTAACCAATGTAGGACAAATATTCATTTACGTCAGGTTCCTGACTTCTGTCTTTATTTCCAAAACCAAATCCCCATGCATTAACCAATGGCGCTACGGTTATATCAAATGCACCATTCGTTTTGATTGATACTTCCATTGCAGCCTTATACATTATTTCAAAATACGCATCAGTTTCAACCGAATCAACGTTCTGATTGATTTTCGAAATGATTGAATTTGGATTATAAGTTGATAAAGACAAATCGAAGCGCTTAAACAAGCTATCGATTGCTGTTTGTAGATTTTTGCCTTCAGGTTGTTGATAAATAGCAGAATAATAAGTTCCCTGCGCTTTACCTTCGTTGTGTATATATTCAACAGGTTTCTCTTTGTTTTGAAAAACAACAAAATACATTGGAACAAAAACTGCTACCATCAAAAGTGGTATAATGATTCTTTTTTGTTTTGCTTTCATAAATTAAACATCAATCTTTTTCCACGAATTTCATTGTTAACCGTACCTTTATCGTAAACTTTATTGCCATTCACCCAGGTAGTTTCTACTTTATTCTTAAATTGTGTCCCTTCAAAAGGCGACCATCCACAATGATATAAGATATTCTCAGTTGATACAGTCCATATTTCAGAAGTATTAACAAGCACTAAATCCGCAAAATAACCCTGACGTATATATCCGCGTTTTTCAACCCGATACAAGTCGGCCGGAGCATGACACATTTTTTCAATCACTTTTTCAACGCTGAAATATCCTTTTTGTGCCATTTGCAACATCGCAACTAATGAATGTTGAACCAAGGGTCCTCCTGAAGCTGCTTTCAAACAAGAACCTTCCTTTTCGCGCAATAAATGCGGTGCATGATCGGTAGCCACCACATCAATTTTGCCGGAATTTAATGCTTCCACAAGTGCAATTCTATCCGATTCGGACTTTATAGCCGGATTCCATTTAATACGGTTGCCAAACTTCATGTAATCGGCATCTGAAAACCACAAATAATGAACACAAACTTCAGACGTAATCTTTTTATCTTTTAATGTTTTACCTGATTCGAACAACGACATCTCTTTTTCAGTTGAAATATGCAGTACATGTAATCGGGCATTGAATTTTGTTGCAAGTTCAACTGCAAATGACGATGATCGGTAACATGCTTCAGTACTACGAATCAAAGGATGAAACTGAATCGGCAAATCATCGCCATGCAATGATTTGTAATATTCTTTATTTTTTTTAATCGTTTCTTCATCCTCACAGTGTGTGGCAATAAGCATAGGTATTTCAGAAAATATTCCCGTCAGCGTTTCTGTATTGTCAACCAGCATATTTCCTGTTGATGAACCCATAAACACTTTTATACCACAGACTTCTCGGGGGTCAATTTTCTTTAATTCTTCAAGGTTATTGTTAGTAGCACCCATGTAGAAAGAGTAATTGGCAAGCGATTTTTCAGCACCAAGCTTATATTTATCTTCGAGTGCCTGTACAGTCACTGTCAGAGGCATAGTATTGGGCATATCCATAAAAGAGGTTACACCACCGGCAACCGCTGCCCGCGATTCGGTAAAAATATCACCTTTGTGCGTAAGTCCCGGATCACGAAAATGAACCTGATCGTCGATAACCCCCGGTATTAGTAATTTTCCGGTAGCATCAATCACTTCATCAGCAATCACATTGGTATTTCCTACAAAAATTGATTTTATTAACTCTCCTTCAACCAAAACTGAACCAATAAAAGATTTTCCTTCATTGATAATAGTTGCATTTTTAATTAATAAACTTTTTGACATTTGTTTGGTTTAAAACGTTTTGGAAAATTATTTCTTTTGAGGATATTTTCTTCTCCAACTGTTTATTTTTAATTGAATAACTCCAAAAAATGCTTCTCCGAAAATTCCCCCACTCATTTTTGAAGTACCAAGAACACGGTTGATAAATATTATCGGAACTTCAACCAGATTAAACCCACATTTATAGGCAGTAAATTTCATTTCTATCTGAAAAGCATAACCTTTGAAACGGATTTTGTCTAACTCCATGGTCTCCAGCACCTCACGACGATAACACTTAAATCCGGCAGTAGTATCTGCAATATGAAGTCCAAGTACGTATCTTACATATTTTGATGCAAAATAAGACATCAAAACCCTACCAATAGGCCAGTTAACAACATTAACACCGGTTACATACCGCGAACCTATGGCTACATCCGCACCCTTATTAGCACATGCATCGTACAATTTAATTAAATCTTCAGGATTATGTGAAAAATCGGCATCCATCTCAAAAATAAAATCATATCCCTTTTCCAAACCCCATTTAAAACCGGTTATATAGGCAGTTCCCAGACCAAGTTTTCCTTTTCGCTCAATAATATGCAGGGTCTCAGGAAATTCTAATTGTAACTTTTTTACAATGGAAGCAGTTCCATCTGGCGAGCCATCTTCAATTATTAATATATGAGGATGTAAAGGTTGTTCGAAAACTGCACGAATAATATTTTCGATGTTTTCTTTTTCGTTATAAGTAGGAATAATGACTAAACTTGCTGCCATAAGGGGTTGATTGTGATATTATACCTTTATTTTATTTTCAAAAAATATACAATTCAGACGGTGTAAATCTATCGAGAGTTACAAGTTGTATTTCCTTACCTACTTCAATATTTATGCTCTCAAGATAATTTTTCACAGTTTCGTAAGCCAACTCCGGCTTATTGTTTTCTCTGCTTAAATGACATAAAAATACGTATTGCATTTTATCATTATAATTTTCAGCCAGAAAAGCGCCACATTGATCATTACTTAAATGACCTGTATCAGCAAAAATTCTATCTTGAAGATGAACAGGATAGGATCCGTTTTTAAGCATGTCAACATCATAATTTGCTTCGAAAACCATAAAATCAGCCTGTTTCAAATGCAATGCAGCATTTTCACATACAAAACCCAAATCAGTAGCAAATGTAAATCTTTTATCTTTATATTCAACAGTATAACCAACATTATCTGTTGCATCGTGACTTACAGGAAATGCTGTAATTTTAAAATCTCCTATTTCAACTGTTTCATGCTTTTCAATATATTTCCGACTGGTATATAACTTTTCGGTAACACAGTAACTTTGCTGAATACCTTCATGTGTCTTACGTGTAGCATAAACCGGCACACTGTATCTTTCGCCAATTGAACCCACTGCTCTAATATGATCGGCATGATCATGTGTTACAAAAACACCCCATATATTATTGTAATCCAATCCCATATTTCGTAGATTTCTACGAATGGCTCTAACCCCTATTCCGGCATCAATAAGAATTCCGTAAGATGCATTTCCAATAAAATAACAATTCCCACTACTCCCACTCCCAAAACTTTGAAAACGCAATTTATCCATTTTTTTTACCACGAATTTAAAAACACAAAATTAACACTAAAAACGACACACCAACCAAAAATAAACGGAAATAACGTTAAGTTCTGATAATTTGCAAAAATTACTATATTTGCAAAAATACTTATCCGAAATGATTTCCGAAAGAAATAAACATTTTCTACTAATAACAGGTGTTTTAAGCATATTGTTTATAACATTTTATGTTTGGCTTATGCCGCGTTTCGATGTAAGCGACATTAACAAGAATATATATTCGCTTGATATACAATCTTCATATAACAAAGAGATTGTTGTACAGCTTTTTAATCAGATAAGTGATCCGGGGATTATTCAATACAGAAAATATTTACTCGTCGATACTGTATATTTATTTATTTATGGTTCACTTGCATTTTATCTCCTTCAATTTCTGTTGAATAACATGGGACGACTTGCAAATAGGCTGATTTTTACAATTTGGACGCCTTCAATACTTATGTTACTTGATATAATTGAAAACATAAATACCTTTTTTCTTTTGAGAAACACTTCTGATTTGTCCGATATAGCTATTGAATTTGGTTCATCGGTCACAACCCTGAAATGGTTTGCTGCTTCTGTGGTATGTGGAATGATAATATGTTACGCATTTTACGCTATACTCAGGAATATTTTTTGGAAATTAAAAAAAAATGAATCAACTTCTTCGAAATGATTGTACAAAAAGAAATTTCACTCCGTGCCCGTAGCAGAGGTTTTCATCTTATTACCAACGAAATTACAGCTCAATTACCCGATTTACCTGCAACCGGACTACTCCATCTTTTTATGAAACATACTTCGGCAGCGTTGACCATTAACGAAAACGCCGACCCTGATGTGCAAACCGACATGGGAAAGATTTTTGACAAAATGATTCGGGAGCGCGACCCCATTTACGAACACACCCTTGAAGGCGACGATGATATGCCAGCACATGCAAAATCCACCATCGCCGGAGTTTCATTAACTATCCCAATTACCAATAAAAGGTTAAATCTTGGAACATGGCAGGGAATTTACCTCTGCGAGTTCCGGAATCATGGTGGAAACAGAAATATTGTGGCAACAATATTTTATTAATTTAATTCAACATCAACGCCATTAATCGGAGCTAGAAATAAATATTATTTAATTAAACATTAATTTTATTCATTTTTTATTTGATATTATTAAATAACATATTATATTTGCAGAAAAATAAATTAATAATATGTTACCTACTTCATGTCCGGGTTGCCACGCGCAACTTAAAGTAAAATGTCTGAAATGTGAGAATTGTCAGACCGAAGTGACTGGTCTGTACGATTTACCTGTACTTGCATTATTGCCCGAAATTGATCAACAGTTTGTACTCCGTTTTGTAAAAAACAGCGGAAGCTTGAAAGAAATGGCTTCGGAGCTTAAACTCAGTTATCCTACTGTAAGAAATATGTTAAACGAAATTATTTCAAAAATTGAAACGTATGAAAAATAAAAATCTTTCGGAGATGCTTTTCAATCCATTTACAAAAATTGCCGGCTGGCAGGCATTTGGTATTGGGTTAATATTTGTTCTGTTAACGGGAATTACAGGAACATACTCTAATCTCATTTTCGATGGTGTGCTTGATATGCACATTGGAACTGAAACAACTTTACTTCAATCTTTTATCTTTCTTGCTTTAGACCTGGTAAGTCTTGTACTTGTAATGTTCCTTGCCGGATTATTTATTGCCCGAAGATTCAGGTTTGTAGATATTCTCGGCACAATGACATTATCAAAAGCGCCTTTTTTATTGCTTGCTATTGTAGGGTTATTTACAAAAATGCCGGACATGAGCAAAATAATAAATGATCCTTTTATCATGTTGAGTTCTGTTTCTTTGATTTTTTTACTCTTTCTTTCTCTTCCCGTAATCATCTGGTCAATTGCATTAATGTACAATGGTTTTAAAGTTGCAACCGGAGCAAAAGGAACTAAACTTACTGTAACGTTTATAGCTGCAGTTTTTGTAGCCGAAATAATTTCAAAAATATTAATTCACTTTATAATGAATCAGTTATGAAAAATATTATTTTATCAATCACATTACTGTTTGGAGTTTTCACAGCTTCAGCACAGGACATTACCGGAGAATGGAACGGTCTTTTGAAAGTACAGGGCATGAGTTTACGATTAGTATTTCACATTGTCGGTGATAGCAAGGGTTATACCGCAACTATGGACAGCCCCGATCAGGGTGCAAAAGGAATACCTGTATCATCTGTCAGTTTCGTAAACAATGTTTTGACATTGGAAATTACTGCTGCCCAAATAAAATACACATCGGAATCGATAAACTCCGACTCAATTGTTGGTACATTCTCACAAATGGGACAAAAATTTCCATTGAACTTACACCGAAAAGCAGTGACGCAAGTGAAACCAAAACGACCACAAGAACCAGTACTACCCGACCCCTACAAATCGGAAGAAATTACTTTTGTCAATGAAAAGGATAATATTAAGCTTGCAGGAACGCTGACTTTACCTAATACCAAAGGGAAATTTCCCGCTATAGTTTTAATTACCGGAAGCGGACCACAAAACCGCGATGAAGAACTAATGGGACATAAACCCTTTTTAGTACTTGCTGATTTTCTTACGCGTAATGGTTTTACGGTTTTGCGCTTCGATGACAGAGGAACAAATAAATCGGAAGGTAATTTTCAGGCTGCAACTACTCCTGATTTAGCTTCTGATGTAAAATCAGCAGTAAAATATTTGAAATCCCGCAGCGAAGTTAATCCACTAAAAATTGGATTAATGGGACACAGCGAAGGTGGAATTATTGCACCAATGGTAGCTGTAGAATGCAAAGATGTAAATTTTATTGTTTTACTTGCAGGAACAGGAATTTCAGGCAAAGAAATTTTATTGAAACAACAGGATTTAATTGGACGTGCAAACGGCATGAAAGAAGAAGATTTGAAAACAACTGCTGAGATTAACAGTACAATTTATAAAATGATAGATGAAATTCAAAATACAGATACGCTCAGATCAAAGATTAAAGAATATTTGTTGATAAAATCAAAAGACATTCCGGGTTTGAATATTCCTGAAGGGATTTCGTTGAATGAAATTGTTGAAATGCAAATCAAGCAGATAACCAGTCCCTGGATGTTATATTTTATAAGATATAATCCGTCACCTATCCTCAGCAAAGTGAAATGTCCGGTTTTAGCAGTTGTGGGTAGTAAAGACCTTCAGGTGCCGGCTGAAGTAAATCTGAAAGCTATTGAAAATGCGTTGAAAAGTGCCGGAAATAAGCAATACCAGGTTAAAGAACTTCCGGGTCTGAATCATTTGTTTCAGGAGTGTACCACCGGTTCGCCAAATGAATATGCAAATATTGAACAAACTATTTCACCCGTTCTTTTTGAGACTCTTACTGACTGGTTTAAACAAATTAAACTAATGAAATAAAAAAACCGACTTACTCATCAAGCGGCTTTAAAGAAATTTAAAGCCGTTTTTTATTGTCTATTCATTTCTATTGACAAATTTGAATCATTTATTACCTATAAGTACATTTTTCCGGCAATTTATTTTACTTTTGCAAGCTGTATTTTAACAAAATTTGAATCTGAAATTAACTTATTAAAATTAATTATTTTGAAAACAAAACTGCTGTTTTTAGGATTGCTTGTCAGCATTTTTTCTTTTGGTCAAATGAAAGACCTTCTTACACTGTCTGAAGGTAAAATAGTTTATAGTTCTACATTGTACGATTCGGACGAGAACTTGTACGGATATTTTTATCTTTACGAAAAAAGTTCAAACGAAAAGGAAGCAAATATGGAATTTGTAATTCTTGACAAAAATCTAAATGAAGTATCGAATGGAACTTTCACAAGCAACAAGTATGAAAAAGTAATGAGCGATTATTACGATTGCACCATGATGGGTGATTATATTATCCTCAATAAAGCTTACTTCTATGTAAAACCTATTTCTTCAGGATACAGTAGTCCTTATAAATTGTTACTGGTTACATTTCAGACACTTTCGCTAAAAGATAATACTGTAAGCGATGAATTCACCTATGAAGAGGGAAAACTGACTGAGTTTGCAGCTGATTACAGCCGAATGAAAGAAGAATACAAAGGAAATGAAACCAAGTATATTGTCAGTGGTTTTGACAATGGCACAAACAAGGGATTCTTTATTACCGAAAGCAACAAGAAAACATTCAATGAAAAAGGATTCAGATTTTTCAATGAAAAAATGGAAAGCGTTTGGAATTTTGATTTGAATGAAAATGCAACTAAAAACAATTATAATAATTTCTCATTTTTACATTTAAACAATAACACACTATATATTTCAGTTGCAAAAGTTGAGAAGGAAATTCTCAAATCGGCAACTGCAACCGAGTTTAAAATTGTAGCACTCGATCTGAAAACAGGCAAGATAAAATATGAATATGTAATTGAAAATAAAGATTCAAAATACACTCACAACATCCGATTAAAAGAATATGACGGTAAATTGTACATTACCGGTTCTTTTTATCTAAATAAACCAAATGGTTATACAATAGATTTATTGGGAATTTACAGAATAACACTTGACGAAAACGGCAAGGAATTGACCAAGGATTATCACAAGTGGATTGATTTTTCAAAATTCTTAAAAATTGATAGCAATGGTAAAATAAAAGGCGGTTATTATATGAGCTTTACAAAGTTTTTTATAATGAAGGATGGTTCAATTTCACTTTTGGTAGAGAAGATGAAGAATGGATATGGTGACTTTGTATTGTTCAATATGGACAAAGATTTCTCAATCGAATCGGTAAATGAGATGATAAAGCCTATGAATTACTACGAAAGTGATTTTCATTTTTCACAATACATAAAAGACAATACCGGAGTTATTTTCTTTTATCGGTATAATGTACCCAAAGCAAAAAAAGGTGAGGCAAAAGTACAGTTGGCAATCAATACAATAATTGATGGAAAACTAACTGAAGAAAAAATTCCGCTGTTCGAAAAGAAGAAATACAGAATTAACCCTTATCCCGCCAAAGAAGGTTATATAATGCTCAGGGAATATAATGAGGATAATAAGTACAATCAGTTAAGACTGGAAAAACTGAATTACGAATAAAAATAAATGCAAAATGGTCAACATACAGTAGTGTTTTGTTGAGTTGTTTTTGGCGTTTTCAATTAATTGCCGTCCCATTTATGGGGCGGACAAATTGATTGAATTGAGAATGGCTTTAGCCGAATTAAATCTATATTTGGCTAAAGCCGATAATTTTTTTACACTTTACCGGTAGCTAAAGCAATCGGCAATTAAATAGCTAACTTAATATTAGAAATAAAATTCATTTTTCTACTATGTTCTTTTTTGAATAATAATCTGCTATTGTTTTCAGTTCGCTTAGATTTAAATTCCACATAAAACTGAGGAACTGAATATAACTTTGCGGTTGATTTTTGGGTTCAATCCTATCGAGATAACGATTCAGTGTGTATGTTTTCCTCGCATCATATATTTT
>CAYNHC010000016.1:0-1910 GCA_964396705.1 uncultured Paludibacter sp. | reverse complement strand
TCAGTTTTCATCCATTTGTCCTGAAATGGTTGTTCTGGTAAAGAATAAAGCTGTTTGTAAGTCTCTAATTTTAGCTCGCGCGGACTGATAGTATCAAAGTTTTCGAGCAATCGGAATGCATTCAAATAATCCTGTTTGTGATATTTAGTATTTTTAAACAGCATATACCCTACCGAATCAGCTTCATATTCCGACTCCCTTCTAAAATTGCCCAAATCATATAAGATTCCTTTCAGTTTCTCCAGCGCTTTTTCATCCTTTCCAATTTTAGATCTATTGATTTCCTGCACATCTTCTTTTAGGTCGTTGTTGTTTTGCATCGAATATTTATATTGTAATTCACTTATAAAATGTTTTTGAAGATAGTGAGCAAATTCATGTGAAATCACAGCTGCCAACTGATCTTCGTTGTCGAGAAAATAAAACGAACCCATGTTTACAACAAATATTTTTCCACCCAGAAAAGAAGCATTCAACGGAACATCTTTAGCCACATAAAATTTCAAGTCGGAAGGTAACCGGGGATTATTTTTCACAATCTCTGTTACAATCGTATCAATAAAATCATTGAATTTTGTATTGAAAACATAATTACCTTTTAGAATATTGCTGTTAAACTCTTTTCCAATATCCTGTACAGCGTTACTGACAAATTTTCGTTCAGCGCCTTTCAATTCGGATGAAATTTGTTTTTGATATGATTTTGTTATGTTGAGGAAGATTTCACTTTCACGGGTCTTCATCTCTTTACTTACCGAATCCATTGGTAAATAGCTTTGACTGAAAGCTGAAAACGAAATTAAACAGGAAAAAATAATAAAAACACTTCTTTTAAATTCAGATAAATAAATCATAGTGCTAATTGTAAAAATTTAATGCAAAAGTAAAAAATATTTGCAATAATGGTACAGATATTAAAAAATGCAGTAATTAATTTTTCTTTTCAACGCATTGAACTTATACAATGTCAAATATATTTAAGTTTATGCAAAATATTGTATCTTTGCACTCCGAAAAAATGGTAAATAGTAACCCCGATAGCTATCGGGATAAATTGTAAATGGAAAGATGGCAAAAGAATTGACTTCGCGTAGTGAGAACTACTCACAATGGTACAACGATTTAGTAATTAAAGCAGATTTAGCAGAAAATTCAGCAGTTCGTGGTTGTATGGTTATTAAGCCCTATGGTTATGCAATTTGGGAAAAAATACAGGCTGAATTAGACCGAATGTTTAAAGAATCGGGACACGTCAATGCATATTTCCCTTTATTCATACCTAAATCTTTTCTTAGTAAAGAGGCCGAACATGTTGAAGGTTTTGCAAAAGAATGTGCTGTGGTAACTCATCACCGGCTAAAAGCCGATCCGAATGGCAAAGGACTGATTGTTGATCCTGACGCTAAACTTGAAGAAGAACTTATTGTTCGACCAACTTCCGAAACCATTATTTGGAGCACTTATAAAAACTGGATTCAATCCTATCGCGATTTACCAATTCTTGTCAATCAGTGGGCAAATGTGGTTCGCTGGGAAATGCGTACACGTCTTTTTCTTCGTACTGCCGAATTTCTGTGGCAGGAAGGTCACACAGCACATGCTACCGAAGCTGAAGCATTGGAAGAAGCTAATAAAATGCTTGAAATTTATGCCGATTTTGCCGAACGTTTTATGGCTGTTCCTGTATTAAAAGGAGTGAAATCGGCTAACGAACGATTTGCAGGAGCACTTGAAACATTTTGTATTGAGGCGCTTATGCAAGATGGAAAAGCATTACAGGCCGGAACTTCACACTTCCTCGGTCAGAATTTTGCCAAAGCTTTCGATGTTACATTTGTTGATAAGAGCAACAAACTTGATTATGTCTGGGCAACTTCATGGGGAGTTTCAACCCGTTTAATGGGTGCGCT
>CAYNHC010000015.1:23517-25210 GCA_964396705.1 uncultured Paludibacter sp. | reverse complement strand
TTTGGGAAAGTGTTTTTGAAGACTGGATAAAAATTACTGCTTTTCTGCTTATTTTTTTATTCAATACCTATATTCTTGTTCCCAAAATTCTTTTTGTAAAAAAATATTTCCAATATTTGGGAATCATCCTGGTTGTTTCATTTTCAATTATTTGTAGTTTAATTTGGATACAAACTAAATTTACTGCACGAAATCCTGTAGAAATGCCTCCCATGGAAATTGGGCCGGGATTGCCACCTATGGAACTTGGAACTACAATGCCGTTACCTAAAGGTTACAGACCAAATCAAAAATCAATTCAAACATCGGTTAACAAAATATTTTTAGATTACCTTATCGTTTCTTTGCTTGTGTTGGGAGCCGGTACTACTCAAAAGACAATAATACGGTGGATAAATGAAGAAAATCGCCGAAAAGATATTGAAAAAGAACAATTAAAAACAGAACTTGCATTGCTGCGTCATCAAATAAATCCTCATTTTTTGATGAATACTTTAAATAACATCCATGCATTAATGGACATTAATGTCGAAAAAGCAAAGGAAGCCGTTATACGACTCTCGACACTTATGCGATATTTGTTATATGATAGTTCGCAGGGTAAAACAAGTATTAAAAAAGAGCTTCAGTTTATCGAAAGTTATATTGATTTGATGAGACTTCGATATTCTGAAAAAGTGAAAATTGATTTTCAAATTCCTGAGAATATTCCTGAAGTTCTTATTCCATCTTTACTTTTCGTTTCGTTTATCGAAAATGCTTTCAAACATGGTGTTAGCTACCGCAATCAATCGTTTGTTCAGTTCAAAATGGATGTACAAAACGATAAAATCAATTGTACAATCCGCAACAGCAAACACCCCAATAATACCATTGAAAAAACAAAATACTCTGGAATAGGAATGGAAAATGTGCGTCGTAGTCTCGAATTGCTTTACAAGAAAGACTATACTTTGATTATTAAGGATGAAGAAAATGAGTATGAAATTAATTTAACGATACCATTGTATGAAAATCAGATGCATAGCCATTGATGACGAACCACTTGCACTTCAACAAATAAGTTCATACATCGACAAAACGCCTTTTTTGGAAAAAGTTGCGTTGTGTCAGAGTGCTTTTGATGCAATGGAAATTATTGAAAATGAAGAAGTTCATTTACTTTTTGTGGACATTAATATGCCCGATTTGAATGGGATGGATTTCGTAAAATCTTTGACTAACAAACTTCAAATTATTTTCACAACTGCTTATAGTGAATATGCCATCGAAGGCTTTCAAGTAGATGCCATTGATTATTTGCTGAAACCAATCAGTTACAATTCATTTTTGAAAGCCGTAAACAAGGCTAAAAACTGGTTTGAACTAACAAATTTAAAATCGAATCAGAGCGCAGATATTGAAAAAGAAGAATTATTCGTAAAGTCTGATTATAAGATAGTTCGCGTTTTGATTAACGATATTTGGTATATCGAAAGTGCAAATGAATACATAAAAATTTATATCAATGAAAAGGACAGCATTACTACTTTAATGCGTCTCAAGAACTTCGAGGAACAATTGCCTGAAAAAAAATTCATGCGAATACACCGTTCGTTTATTGTTAATTTGGATAAAATTACAGCCATCGATCGCAATCGAATTTACATCAATCAAAAAACAGTTATCCCTGTTGGCGAACAATACAGAGAAA
>CAYNHC010000015.1:20336-23417 GCA_964396705.1 uncultured Paludibacter sp. | reverse complement strand
CGAATTTACATCAATCAAAAAACAGTTATCCCTGTTGGCGAACAATACAGAGAAACTTTTCAAAATTATTTAGAAAAAAAAAGGCTCTACAATGAATAAGGTGGGTGATAAAAAAGGTAAAAAATGGCATAATCTTTAGTGCTATATACTATTTTAAGATTAAATAGGGACAAGCGGTTTCTTTACCGCTTGAAATCAATCATCAAGCGGTAAGGAAACCGCTTGTCCCTCAACAATTATAAATAAATCATTATTATGAAAATAAAATTATTAATTTCCCTTTTATTGATTTACTCGGTAAATGCTGCAGCACAAACAATTAAAACTGTAAATGTAAGCACTCCGGGAATATTAAAAACCCTCATAACTGATTCAGAACAAAAAACTATAACAACGCTCACCGTTTCAGGAAATATAGATGCACGTGATTTTGCGTTTATGCGCGATAAAATGAAGTTAATTTCAATTATCGATTTAACAACTTCATCAATAAAAAGTTATACCGGAACTGATGGTACCAATTCAGGAGTCAACACAACATATCCTGCAAATGAAATACCGAAGTATGCTTTTTACAATCCTTATTTATTTACCTATAAATCCACAATCACAAGTATAAAATTCCCTTCAACAACGGTAAGTATCGGATATTTAGCATTTTATTATGCATGGAATCTTACCGGTTCAGTTGCGATTCCATCAACTGTAAAATCAATTTCAGATTATGCATTTTATGGTTGTTCGTCTATTTCGGCATTTTCGGTTGTAAGCACGAACACTCGTTATTCTTCGTTGAACGGTGTACTTTTCAATAAAGCGCAGGATACATTATTTTTATTTCCACAGGCGAAGATGGGAAATTATGTTATTCCGACCACTGTAAAACACGTTGGAGCTTCAGCATTCGAAAACTGCTATAACCTTACAACCGTAACTCTCCCTTCTGCACTTGTTTCAGTGGGAAGTTATGCTTTTTCATATTGCTCGGGCATTACAGGCAGCCTCATATTGCCTACAACGCTAAAAAAATTAAGTGATGGCGCTTTTTACGACTGCAGGAACCTTACCGGTTCAGTTTCAATTCCGGCCTCACTTACCGATTTGGGTGAATATTGTTTCCTTGAAAGCAATAATATAACATCGTTTAATGTAAATAGCTCTAATACATCATATTATTCGAACGAAGGTGTTCTTTACAGTAAAAATGCTGATACACTTTTTATCTGTCCCGGAGGAAAATCAGGATCGTTTACTATACCATCGACAGTAAAACTAATTGGTAGTCATGCTTTTTATAAATGCAGCAAACTTACCGGAACAATTACAATTCCGCCACTTGTTGATTATATTGGTTATTATTCTTTTTATGGTTGTAACCAAATTTCATCGTATGAAGTCAATGCCAATAATGCTTATTTCGCATCGGAAAATGGTGTATTAATGTCGAAAAATAAAGACAGATTAATTACTTTTCCTGTAACAAAAAGTGGTAATTATCAGATGCCATCAACTATAAAACAAATTGACCCCGGTGCATTTGCTTATTGTTCAAATATTTCAGGAACGCTGAATATACCCGCCACAGTTAATGTTATTGGTGATTATGCGTTTTACGGATGCAATCAGATTACTGGTTTCGAAGTTGAATCCGGCAATTCCAGATATTCTACAAAAGAAGGAATCATATTTAACCAAATTCAGGATTCATTATTGATTTGTCCACTCACAAAATCAGGTATATATACTATTCCTAATACGGTTAAATATATTGGTTATTCAGCTTTTGACGGTTGCAATCAGTTAACTGAAGTCATTGTGCCAACATCAGTAAATACCATCGACGATTATGCTTTTCAATATTGCACGGGACTTACAAGGGTACATTTATCGGAATCAGTGAGTAAAATTGGCAATGGAGCATTTTATAATTGTACAGCCTTGCAAAAATTTGAATACAACAGATTGACTCCACCCGTTATTGGCTATTACACTTTAGATCAGATTAATAAATCTACTTGTTTGCTTATTGTTCCGAATGGAGCTTCAAGTTCTTATTCAGGGGCGAATTATTGGGGCGAATTTACCCAGATAACTGAAAGTGATTTTATTGATACTTCATTGAAACCTAATAATAAGGAATATAAAATTTACAGTGTAAATAATGAAATAATTATTGAAGGATTAGATTCGAATGATAATGTTGACGTTTACACAATTCAGGGAATTCTTTTGAAAAAGACAGTTGCAACAATGAATTCATTTACTCTTAAAGTTCCGGTCAATGGAATTTATATCGTTCGAATTGGTGAATATATTTATAAAATAGCTATCTAAAAAAGAGTGGGTTCCATTTTCACTTAAATAAGATGGTTGTTTACTGAAATTGTTTGACAACGCTTCATTCGCTAAGTACTTTTGACATGAAATTAATTTCAAATCATTTCAATGTTTTTAAGTATTTACAATTTTTAAAAAAGAATTATTATTATGAAACCAATTAAATTAGTTATTTTAGGATTATTTTTCGTTTCGTTTAATTTACTTTCGTGCGAAACTCCAGAAACAGTTACTGAAGATTTAACAGTAGTAGAATCTATTAATTCAGATGAAATGTTAAAAGCAGCAAGTTTTACATCTGATACAACCGTAATGAATTCTGATGAAATTAATGGCTTATATTTAATGCGCGAAGAAGAAAAAATGGCTCGCGATGTTTATGCCTTTTTTTACGCTAAGTTTAAAGTTCGCACATTTGGTAATATTACAAAAAGTGAGAATCAGCATTCAGAAGCAGTTTTAAGACTGATCAATTATTTTGGACTTACCGATCCGGCAGTTGCTGCAGTAGGCACATTTACGAATCCGGAAATGCAAAAATTGTATGACAAATTTACAACTGAAGCATTAACAGCAAATGACGCACTCAAAACCGGTGCTTTTATTGAAGAGTATGATATTGCTGATTTAAAAAAGCTGATTTCAGAAACCGAAAATCCTGATATTAAATTAGTTTACAGCAATTTACTCAGAGGTTCCACTTTTCATTTGAAAGCATTTACAGGAGTATTGAAATTTAGAGGT
>CAYNHC010000015.1:13978-20236 GCA_964396705.1 uncultured Paludibacter sp. | reverse complement strand
TTATGAAAGTCAGAAAAAATATCGCAACAAGCGACGAAGGATTTCTTTTTAATCCAACCACGGGTGATTCGTTTTCGACTAATGCCATTGGTGCCGAAATTATCAATTTATTAAAAAAAGATATTGTGTTGAAAGAAATTGCGGATACGATTTGCAATAAATATGATGTTGACAGATCACTTTTCGAACGGGATCTTGAAGATTTTACTTTACAATTAAAGGATTTTAATATTTTGGATTAAAAACTATGAAACGAAAAATAGTAATTGGCGTAACAGCATTAAATGCCATCGATAGTCCCGGACCAGGTGTAGCAGTAATCAGAGCTATACGCGAATGTGAAGATTTCGATGTTCGTATTATCGGACTGTCGTACGAATCGCTCGAACCGGGACTTTACATGCACGATTTGGTGGATAAAACCTATCAAATTCCCTATCCTTCAGCCGGAACCGATAGTTTGATGAACAGGCTAAATTATATTCACGAAATAGAAAATCTGGAACTCATTATTCCAAATTTTGATGCTGAACTTTTCAATTTCATAAAATTACGCGAGAAATTAAAGTCAATGGGTATTGCTACTTTTATGCCCGATTTTGAACAGTTTGAAGCGCGTGATAAAATGAAATTGTTTGATTTTGGTAAGAAACATGGATTTTATGTACCTGAGGATAAAATTATTCATGAATATCGCGAACTTAAAAAAAATGAAGAAAATTTTGATTATCCATTAGTGGTAAAAGGCAAATTTTACGATGCTATTATTGCCAACACCTTGGAACAGGCTGAAAAAGCATTTATGAAAATTCAGGCAAAATGGGGATTACCTATTATTATTCAGGAATTTATAAAGGGAACCGAGATTAATATTGCAGCATTGGGTGATGGCAAAGGAAATGCAATTAGCATTATTCCGATGCGAAAATTATACATTACCGATAAGGGAAAAGCATGGGCTGGAGTTACTCTAGACGACGATGCGCTGATAGAACTGGCTCGAAAATTTGTAAAAGTAACCCAATGGCGTGGAGGTTGCGAGTTGGAAGTTATGCTCACATCGGATAATAAACCATACATTATGGAAGTAAATCCGCGCTTTCCGGCATGGATTTATCTCACGGCTGCTGCCGGGCAAAATCAACCTGCTTCGCTGGTTAAAATGGCGTTGGGAGAGGAAATTAAATCATTTACCGATTACGAAGTTGGTAAAATATTTATCCGTTATGCATGGGATTTAATTACTGATATCAGAGAATTTCAGAAAATATCGGGGAATGGAGAGTTGTAATATTAGTTTGAAAGTTTATAAAGTTTGAAAGTTTGAAAAATTAAAGATCATGGAAAAATTAAGATACGAGAGACCAATCATTGTAAAAATGAATACCGGTTTGATGAATAAATTCGGAACAAAATCGGAAAACGAACCTGTAACCAATATAGAAAGTGTTCCTGTAAAAAGTTTATTAAAAAACTATGGGTCACCACTTTTTGTGATTTCAGAAAAACAAATTCGCCGCAATTATCAAAATGCGGTGCGTATATTCAAAACCCGCTATCCGAAAGTGCAATTTGCATGGTCGTACAAAACGAATTACATGAATGCTGTTTGCCGGATTTTTCATCAGGAAGGTTCGTGGGCCGAAGTTGTTTCAGGTTTTGAATACGACAAAGCAATTTACAACGGCGTTCCGGGAAATAAGATTATTTTCAACGGACCTGATAAAAGCGATGAGGATTTAATAAAAGCAGTGAAAAACAATTCGCTTATTCACATTGATCATTACGATGAGCTTTATACGTTGATACGGTTGAGTGAGGAACATAATTTTAAACCACGTGTGGCTATTCGGGTGAATATGGATACCGGTATTTATCCCAAATGGGATCGCTTTGGGTTCAACTTCGAAAACGGACAAGCCTGGAATGCCCTCACCCGTATTATAAACTCAGAAAATCTTGAATTAGTTGGCATTCATTGTCATATCGGTACTTTTATGCTTTCGCCAAGCGCCTATTCAATTGCAGCGCGTAATCTTTGCGAACTGGCGTGGAGTGTGAAAGATCGATTCGGGAAAATGGTACAATACATTGATCTTGGTGGAGGTTTTCCATCGACCAATACGTTGAAAGGCGCCTATTTACCCGGAACTGATACTGTTCCATCGATCGATCAGTTTGCGGATGCTATTACCGATGTAATTTTGGGTTATGGTTTCAAACCGGATGAACTTCCACTGCTGATACTTGAAAGCGGACGTGCATTGATTGATGATGCAGGTTATATTCTGGGTACTGTTTTGGCCACTAAACGTTTATCGGATGGACGACGCGCTACAATCATGGATTTTGGTTTGAACTCGCTGTTTACATCATTGTGGTACGAGCACAAAATTAGCCCTGCTCAAAAACTCAGTGATCAAACTGAGGAGATGGTCATGTTTGGACCTTTGTGTATGAATATTGACATTGTAAGGGAAAGTATAACAATGCCTATGTTGCAAAAAGGCGATCAGGTGGTGGTGCATAAAGTGGGCGCATATAATATGACGCAATGGATGCAGTTTATTACTCTTCGTCCGAATATTGTGTTGATTGACAATGAAAATAACACACATGTCATTCGCAAAGCTGAAAATTTGGAATACGTTCAATTGCTGGAAGAAATTCCCGAGCATTTAAGAGTTTGAAAGTTTGTAAAGTTTGAAAGTCTATATATTTGACAGCAAAAAATAAATTATGGAATTAAAAAAAGCGATTCATACATTTCGCACCGAAATTTTACCGGGAATATTGAACAGTTATTCAATAATATTCTTTCTGGATAACAAAATTCTGGCCGGAACAATTATGTTGGTGAGCTTTTTCAATTTTTGGGCTGGATTCAGCGGTCTGGTAGCGGTAATATTTACCATTCTTGTTGGTAATGCCATGCATCTCAACAAGTTTACACTTCGCAGTGGCGTGTATAGTTTCAATTCTTTATTGGTCGGAATTGGTATGGGAACTTTCTTCGATCCCGGAATAGTTTATTTCAGTTTACTGGCTATCGTTACGCTTCTCACGCTTTTTCTGTCAGTTACACTTGGCGGCCAACTTTTCAAACTCAATTTACCTTTTCTGAGTATCCCCTTTGTTTTAGCATTTTGGTTTGTTGTATTGCCATCATCAAATTTCGAAAATCTGGGACTGACACAACGCAATATTTTCTGGATCAACGAAATGTATTCCATGGGAGGAAACCCACTTTTAATATTGTTTCAAACCATTGATAATATGGATATTAATAAACTTGTTGATATTTATTTACGTTCAATCAGTTCCATATTTTTTCAAAACAATTTAATTTCGGGTGCGTTAATCACCATCGCTTTGTTATACAGTTCACGCATCATGTTTTCGTTGTCAATAGTTGGTTTTCTGTCGGCATATATTTTCGCCTATTTCACCGGCTCCGAAGCTGCAAGTATTAATTATTATAATATTGGTGCTAATTATATGATGGTTGCATTTGCTGTTGGAGGTTTTTTCCTTATTCCTTCCAAACAATCTTATCTTTGGACCATACTTCTTATTCCGCTCACATCGCTTGTATTGATGTTTTTTCATAAACTGTTCAGTTACATTCAACTTCCGGTTTTTTCTTTTCCTTTTGCATTCACCGTCATTATGTTTATCTATTTTCTGCAATTGCGCACTAAAGCAAAATCGCTGATATTGACGCCATTACAACATAATTCACCCGAAATAAATTTATATACTTTTAAAAATAATAAAGACAGACTGAATGGTTTATATTATTTCCCTTTACATTTACCATTGATGGGCGAATGGACAGTAACACAAGCTCACGATGGAGAATATACGCACATTGGGGAATGGGGAAAAGCATACGATTTTATGATAACTGACAGTCATTCAAAAACATATCGCAATAAAGGATTTTTGCGAGAAGATTATTATTGTTATAACAAACCGGTATTTGCACCGGCCGACGGAATTGTGGAAACCATTACTAATAACACTGATGACAATGAAATTGGAAAGGTAAATACTGCAAACAATTGGGGAAACAGTATCGTTATCCGCCATATAAACGGACTTTACACACAAATTTCGCATTTGCGAAAAGACACGTTTAAAGTGAAACCCGGTGATTTTGTAAAGCGGGGTGAAATTCTTGCCAACTGCGGAAATTCAGGTCGTTCGCCCGAACCGCATGTCCATTTTCAGGTACAAACTGTTCCCAATGTAGGTGCAAAAACACTCGATTATCCTTTTGCATATTATTTCGAACATGCCGGTGACAAAGATCAATTAATCCAATTTAAAAAGCCGACACAGGGAGAAAAAATAAGCGCTGTAGCAATGAACAATTTTTTGTACAATGCATTTAATATTTTGCCCGACAACGCAATCGTTATGGAATACGTGAACGGAAAAGGAATTAAAACAACTGAAAAATGGGATACTTATACCGATGCTTACAATCAGAAATACATACATTGCCCGGAAATAAATTCAACAGCATATTATATAAACGATGGGTTTATGTTCTATTTTACAGCATTTTACGGAAGTAAAACATCATTGTTGTATTACTTCTATTTATCGGCTTACAAAATATTTCTTGGCAACAACGATTTTATTGAAATTGAAGACTCCATTCCGCTTAATATGCTCAATAAGGGTAAATTAGCATCCTATTTGCACGATTTTATTGCTCCTTTTTATCAATTTATAAAAATAAATTTTACCTCAAAAGTATTATCTTCGGACATTGCTTTAGGCACAGGAGTTACAACGTTGGCTTCAACAGTGAAAATAACGGGTTTAGGTAAAAAGAACATATCAAGCACAAGCACTTTAACAATAACCGAAAAAGGAATTTCGGAATTTACATTTCAAACTGAGGACATAAAAATTGAAGCTGTATGTATAAATTAATGATTTTATTTCTGCTAATTTCGACTGCTGTTTATTCGCAACAAACAATTGATTATAAAAGCATTGACAGTATTACCTGGGATTATTTTCAAAAAAATAAATGGGATGAACTCATAAAAACAGGTAAAGAAGCGATTAAAAACAATATTGATTTCAAATACCTGCGTCAGCGCATAGGTTATGCCTATTTTGTAAAAGAAGATTATTATAATGCAATAAAACAGTACGAAAAATCGCTGGAATTTGATTCAGCTGACGAACTATCTCACGTTTATCTTTATTATGCAGGATTAAATACCGGCAACGAAAGTTTGGCCAGATATCATGCCGGTAAATTATCTAAAGAAAAAAGAAATGAGTTGAAAATCAAAACATTCCGACCAATAGATGCGGTCGATTTTGAATACAACATAAAGTTCAACAATAATGAACTTCGCTCCGATCCCGATTATTTTCGGCTGGGTTTGAATACACAACTTGGTTACAGGCTGAATTTGTATCAATCGGTTTCGCGCTACAATCAGATAACTGAATTGACAACTGCCATCGAACAAGATGAATATTTTGGATTGCTCAGTTGGAATATTTTAAGTAAAACGAATTTGAGTATCGGGTATCATTACGTTAACACAAAAGTTGATACCGAAACAGACAGTCTGAAATATCCCGGAAATATTTGGATTGGGAATATCAATCAATCATTTAACAGGGTGAATGTTGCACTTTTCGGTTCGGTATTTACGAATGAGTTTGGAAGTACAACACAACTTGGCACACAGATTGGAGTAGCTTTACCAGGAAAACTGAAACCATACTTAACCAGTTCGTTGTATAATATCAACGAGATTAATGACAATCGGATCGTTTTTTCGCAAAAAGCAGGTTTGTTTGTATTTAAAAAACTTTGGGCAGAAGCAAGTGTAACGTTGGGTAATTTGAATAATTATGTTGATCTGAACGGACTTTACTTTTATAATTCGTTGGATCAAACCACTTTCCGAAGTGGGTTTTCATTATTTTGGTATATTAATCCACATTTAACCGTTTACTCTAATTATACATACAATAAAAAACTTATTATAGAAACATTAAACAATTACAATCAACACTCAATAACTGGAGGAATCGCATGGAAAATATAAAACGGGTATTTTTAGTAATAATATTAGTGTCAGCCTTTGGAGTTGTCTTTTCGCAACAATCGACCAGACAAAGTGCATTTTCGAAAAGCTACGAATTTGAAAAGGCAACCAATTACACATCTTCGATAAAAGAACTTGATAAAATATACAATGCAAACGATTATTTTAT
>CAYNHC010000015.1:0-13878 GCA_964396705.1 uncultured Paludibacter sp. | reverse complement strand
CCGAACGACAAATCATCGCTGGATGGATTGAAACAAATTAAATAATAATCTTAAATTTTCAAAATAGTATTGATGAATTTTTTCTCAAAAGCATTAATTAACTGGTACCAGAAAAATAAACGTGATCTTCCCTGGAGGGGGATTAATGATCCATATTTGATATGGATTTCAGAAATTATTTTGCAACAAACACGTGTAAATCAGGGTTTAGATTATTATTATCGTTTTATCAAACGTTTTCCAACAGTAGATGAATTAGCCCAAGCCGAACAGGATGAAGTGCTAAAATACTGGCAGGGTTTAGGTTACTATTCCAGAGCAAGGAATTTACACAAAGCTGCTATAAAAATAGCTAGCGAGTTTAATGGAATTTTTCCTGAAAAATATGGCGAGATATTAAAACTACCCGGAATAGGCGTATATACAGCTGCTGCAATTTGTTCATTTGCATATAATCAGTCATATTCTGTTGTTGATGGAAATGTTTATAGGGTTTTGTCTCGTTTTTTTAATATTGATACGCCAATTGACACAGGAATAGGATCAAAGGAATTTGCACTGTTGGCAGATAACCTTCTTGATACCGCGAATCCCGGTTTACACAATCAGGCAATAATGGAATTTGGTGCTTTACAATGTGTACCTGTTTCACCTAATTGTATTGAGTGTCCATTAACAGATAATTGCAGGGCAAATCAATTGGATTTAGTGACGATACTTCCTGTAAAATTGAAAAAAATCAAAGTTAAAGAGCGATTTTTCAATTATCTGTTTTTACAATATAAAGATAAAACTTTCCTCAAAAAAAGGGAGAATGCTGATATTTGGAGAAATTTATATGAATTTCCATTGATTGAATCTAATCAACTTTTCAACGTTGAAACTTTGATGATGAATGAAGATTTTAAAACATTATTTGATGGGATTGATAATATTAATATAGAACGAGTCTCAAATCCGGTGAAACATATTCTTACACATCGGATAATTAATGCTACCTTCTTTACAATACGTATAGATTGCAAAAATAAGCAAATTGAGAAATTGATAGAAATTTCAAATAATGATATTGAAAAATATGCAGTTTCGAGACTGATTGAACTGTTTTTAGAAAAAAACAGATTGATTAATTCATAAAAAAATCCTGTCAAAATAAATGACAGGATTTTTTTATAGTTTAGAAGTCTAAACTATTTTGAAAAGAAATATTGTTTTACTAATTTTTCAAATTCATCATAATCACGATATCCTACTTCTGATTTATAGGAAGTCTTGCTACTTATAAAAACAATAGTTGGCATTGCTTCAATTTTAAAAAGCTTAGCAAGCTGTGGTTCCTTATCAACATCAATTTTATATACAATCAGTTTATCTGAATATTTGTTCTGAATTGCTTGTAAGTGTGGTGCCAACATTTTACATGGACGACACCATGTAGCATGAAAATCAAGAATAATAGGTGTTTTTCCTATTCTGGTGAAAGATTTATTAGTGTCGAAGTTCCAAACTTTTTGTTTGAAATCTGCTGCAGTTAACTCAACAATTTTTACATCTTCAGTTTTTTGAGCAAAAACAGAAGCGGTGAATATAAAAATGAATAATAGAGATTGAAACGTTTTTTTCATGTTGATTATTTTTTCTATTTATGTTATTATTATTTTCTTAAATTTATTTTCTGAATTTTTATTTTCGATTTTAGTATTTCTTTTTCAAGTTTAATCAGGTCGGTTTTTAAAATCCAAAGATGATATGCATCGGCAATTGCTTTTGCATCGTTACTGTAGAGCTTATAGCTGTAATTTTTTTTGCCTTTTAGTGTTACAGTTATTTCTGATAGCTTGTTGTTATAAATGAATTTTACAATATTCAGGGCTGCTTCATTTTCAAAAGTAACTCTTTCGAAATAATAACTACCATCGTTATAATAATGTTCAAAAATGCCTGATTTATTTGTTGAGTCGGGTGCTGCATAAATTTCACCCGATTTTACTTCTATCCAGTTATGTGCAATTTTCGTGCCTGTGTAATTACTTATTAATTGTAAACCTGCATTTTCATCAACTATGCATTTCAGGTAATTTCGGTTAGAGTTCTGCTCGGTTATTTGATTTTTATTCACGTAATTTCCGTATTTTTGATACACTGTGTCTTTTTCAAAACGGAAATATTGGGCTATTGAATCAAATTCCTGCTTTTTTATTGGATATACACTATCACAAAACAACAAATTTCTTGTACATTCACGTCTGATAATTGTATCTTCAAGAGCAGAAGCAATCCTTCTTTTATCAACTAATTTCCTGAATAATATATGAAAACTGTCTATCTTTATTTTTGCATCGTTCAATGCATTTTTCTCAATCAGATTTTCAATAATTTTTATTTGTTCATTAGCGTCTAACTCTTCTTTTTTGCTTGAATTACAGCTAACAAGTAATAAAACAATGAATATCAAAGAGTTGTTTATGATTTTTTTATAGAGCATTCTTATTATAGTGGTTTATACAACATTATTTAAATAAAAGTCCTATTGAGAATTCCATACTGCCTGGTAATATCTCTAAAGGCGTGGTATATTCTCCTGAAGAAATATAGTTGCTGCTCAGGGCTATATTTGATAATGCATTCTTATAACATATTTCGCCAAATAATTTCAGTTTTTTGGTAATAACAAATTCACTTCCTACTGAAACCTGATATCCTAATCTACTTGGATTTGTAAACGAATAAATATCTTTTGGTTTTAGCTGTGTGTTTTTATTTATATTTTCATGTTTTTCGGTTGCAGTTATTACAAAACCTGTGTTTAGACCTCCCTGAATAAAGTATGACATTTTATTCAATTCACTTGTTTTGAATTTTATACAAAGGGGAATTTCAACTTGAGAATAATTCAACTTAAAATTATCTTTAGTTGTTGGGTCGTTTAACGATTTATTATCAAATACATAACCTCCAAATGCATTATAATTTACACCGGATACAACTGAAATATTGGGGATAATTGCATAATCGGCAACTCCTCCAACGCCGAATTTCAAAGTGGCGCCATCGGCTTGCATATCATTGTGATTTACTTTTAACCAATTAATTGAAGGACTAAGTTTAATTCCAAAAGTAAACTGCTCAATTTTCAAAAAAGAAAAATCTATTTTTGATAAATCTATTGGTTGTTGAGGATAATTAATTACTTGCGAATTTAATTTTATTACAAAAAGCAACAAAATTAAGACTGTCATATTTTTTTTCATATAATATCTTACGGATTATTTTAGAAGTTATTGTTGCAAAATTATAAAAGAATTTATAGCGAGAAATATTTTATCAACAAAATTACTAAATTAAACTATTTCAACTCTCTAGTGTTAACTTTTAATTACAAACATTGATTTATTTAATGTAATTTAATTTTTTATTTAATGTGATATAAGATTTTCGTAATTTTTATTTTTGGATTCGGACAAAATTAAATATCTTTGCACTTCATTTTTCCTAAATGATATAATAATGCGTAAACTTAAGATTTATACAATACCCCTGATTTTATTAGTGTTTAGTTTTTCCTCCTGCATTACATCCCGAAAAATAAATTACCTTCAGAAACCGGATTTTATGATACCCTCATATAAGGACACAACTTCTTATGAGGATTATCGTTTAAAACCCGGCGATAGATTGTATGTAAAAGTGTATTCCACTGATGATAAAACTAATGTGTTATTCAACGGAAATCAGCAAACCAGTCAAATGGCCTTGTCTGGTGGAGGCGGAAGTTCTATAATGGATTTATATACTTATTTGGTACTGAATGATGGAAGCATGATTTTCCCAATGATAGGCAAAGTAAATATGAAAGACCTGACAGTAAGAGAAGCAACATTAAAGTTAGAAAAGGAAATTGAGCCTTATTATAAATTTAGTACCGTTGAAATGAAGATAGTAGCACGTTATTTCAGCGTTATTGGTGGTGGTAGAGCTGGTTATTTCCCTATTCCGCGAGAAAAAATAAATATTTTTCAAGCTCTTGCTATGGCTGGTAATATCGATATTTACGGAGATAGAAGTAAGTTGAGAATATTAAGAGAAACAGAAAACGGAACTGAAATAAAAATATTTGATGTAAGAAGTGAAGATATTTTACATTCTGAATTTTTCTACGTAGAACCAAACGATGTAATTTATATACAATCAGTAGATGAACAATTTTACAGTGTAACTAATTTAACAAGCTTATTTGGTACTGTCTTATCTACAATATCTTTTGGAACCATTTTATTTTCTACGTTTTTTAATCTAAAATAAATGGTATTTTTATTCATAATTTTCATTTATACTACACTATGATATCCAGAAACTACATAATTATTTATATATTGATAATTTTTACATTTACTTCATGTTATAATTATCAAAGCATTGGCTTGTTACAGGATAACAATATATTTCTACCAAAATATGAAAAGGAAGAATTCTCAGAATATAAACTAAAAGTAAATGATGAGATTATTTACAGATTAATGACCTCTGATGAAACTATCTCGAAATTGATAACGGCTGATATGGCTACAAACAGTAGTTTTGTAAATTCATATAGAATTCATCCTGATGGTACCATAGATTTGCCTTTTTTAAAAAATATACCTGTTGCCGGATTAACTATTATTGAAGCGTCAAAAGTTATTGAGGATCGTTTTAAAGAATTAATACCTGATGCAAATATTAAACTAAGTATTGCGAATAAAACTTTTACTGTAATTGGTGAGGCAGCAAATGGTGTATTCCCAATTTATAAAGAAAAACTAACTATTTTTCAAGCTTTATCTATGTCTGGATTAATGGCTTATACAGGTGACCCTAAGCATGTTAGAATATTGAGGGAGACTGACAAAGGTACTGAAGTACTTCAATTTGATATCAGACCAAAAAGTATAATTGACTCAAAATATTATTATATTTACCCCAATGATATTATTTATATACAAACAGAACCTGCAAGTTTTTACAAAGTTGCAAATTATAGTGCATTTATAGGAACAATTACTACCTCACTTTCGTTTCTTGTTACTGTTTTATATTATAGTAAATTTTAGTGTTTGTTTTGATCAAGTAATTATTTAAATTTTAAAATATGGATATTAATAAAAATATGGATGTTAATAAAAATGATAAATCTTTCACAGAAGATGAATCAAGTTTCGACATTAAAGAATGGTTGTCGATTTTCTTTCATTACTGGTATTTATTTGTTATTGGATTAATTTTATCTTTAGGAATAGCTTATTTGCAGAACAGAAAATACTTACCGACTTATTTATCTTCAGGAACAATAATTATTGAAGATGATAAATCGAATATGAATGGTACTCAAGCATTGATGGAAGGGTTTACTGTTAATAATGGTATGCGAAATATGCAAAACCAGATAATAATACTTCGGTCAAATGATTTGATAACAAAAGTTTTTGACAGTTTGCCCGAATTTAGTATTGATTACATATCACAAGGAAATTTTAAAACCAGAAATTTATATAAAAACAGTCCCGTTTTTATTCGGAACGATTATGTGGCACCTGAGGCATATAATATACTTTTTAAAATGAGTATAAATCCAAATGGTACATTCAAAATTACTGCCGAAGACAATAAAATGTATGAGGACTTAAAAATCAATGGAAGTTTTGGAAAACCAATTCAACATAATCTATTCTTTATTACTGCTATTAAAAATTACACCCTGAATGAAAAAAGGGATGTTTATTTTCAGTTTAGAAGTAAGGAATCGCTTGTAGAAGAATTTACCAGAAGATTAAAATTCAATACTCTTGTTGATGGAGCATCCGTTTTACAAGTTTCATTAGAAGGTGAAAATCCGGATAGAGATGTTGATTTTATAAATTCATTGCTTGAAACTTACATGGAAGATAATCTTGAGAAGAAGAATATCGTCGCAAGTAGAACAATGCAATTTATTGATGATCAGCTTAGTAATGTGTCTAAATCGCTTTCTGTATCTGAGGGGGAATTGACAAGTTTCAGACAAAGAAATCAAATAGTTGATGTAACTTCACATTCAACTGAAATTATGGGGAAAGCTACATCTTATGATGCTGAAAAATCGAGTTTGAAATTAAAAGAAAATTATCTTGATTATCTTACAAAGTATTTAAAATCAAATATGAATGATGGTTCAGTAGTCGCACCCTCTAGCTTAGGCTTGACCGAACCAATGTTGATGTCGTTAGTTCAACAGATAAATGAACTTCAACTAAAGCGCAGTGAAGTAACTGAAAAAAACTTCTATTATGCCAAATACACAAGAGATATCGAAAATGTTAAGAACGCTATCAATGAAGTTGTAAAGAACATGAAAGCTACAATTGATATTGAAAGAAATGAATTTAACAATAGATATTCTAAAGTTCAATCAGACATATCAAGGCTTCCTGGTATTGAAGTTCAAATGGGTGGAATTGAACGAAAATATAAAATGGATGATAATTATTATACATTCTTTCTTCAAAAACGCGCTGAAGCTCAAATACTTAAAGCTTCCAATACACCAGACAATAAAATACTCGATAAAGCTAGGGTAAATAGGGTAACAAATACTGATAAGAGAACAAAAACTACATTGATTTTCTTAGCATTAGGATTGTTAATACCTGCAGTTATTGTAATAATACTTGAACTTTTAAATAATACAATTCACTCTGTAAAGGATGTAATCAAAAGTTCTCCATTCCAATTAATAGGAATGGTTAGACACACTAATAGTAATGATCCAGTATTAGTTGCAAAAAATCCTCGATCTGCATTTACTGAAATGTTTAGGGTTATACGTACCCGAATTGAATTCATAGCTCAAAGGAAAAAGAATATCATGATTATGATTACTTCGGGTGAATCAGGTGATGGTAAAACATATTTCTGTACAAACCTCGCATGTATCTATGGTATGGCAAGTTCAAAAACACTTTTAGTGGATATGGATATACGTAAACCTAGTATAAATCAGAGATTAAATATTCAACAAACTATTGGCGTTACAAATTATCTTATCAATGAATGTACATTGGATGATATTATTATAAAAATGCCAGATGTGGATTTTGATTTTATGCCATCAGGAACAGTACCACCAAACTGCGGTGAGCTTATCAGATCTGAAAAATTAGTTGAAATGTTCAGAGAGTTAAGATCCAGATATGATTATATAATTGTAGATACAAGTCCAATTGGTATTGTAGCTGATGCTTATTCACTTGCAACACAATCAGATGTGAATTTATTTATTGTTAGAAACGAGAAATCAAGTAAGTCATTCTACAGAAAGTTAACTTCGCAGTTAAAACTTGATAATATACCAAATTTATATACCATAATAAATGATATTTCTCTTGATGTAACATCATATTATTCAAGTTATTATTCAAGAAGTAATAGCTATGGATATGGTTACGGGTATGCTTATGGTGGTTATACTTATGGCTACACTTCTAAAAGAAAGAAAAAGGAGATGGCAAATTATCATAAATATTATCAAGACGATAAAGAATTATAATTAGTGATTAATTTTAAATAAAAAAATAAATATGAGAGGTTAAGGTGTTAAAAAAACATATTAACTTCTCATATTAATATTGAAAATAATAATATGAAAAAAGTAGCTTTAATTACCGGTATTACAGGGCAGGATGGTGCTTATCTGGCTGAATTGTTATTGAAAAAAGGATATATCGTTCATGGTTTAAAACGTAGATCATCACTTTTTAATACTGATCGTATTGATCATTTATATCAGGATCCTCATGTAGATGATAGAAATTTGATTCTGCATTATGGTGATCTAACAGATTCGATGAATCTTACCAGAATTATTCAGGAAACTCAGCCGGACGAAATATATAATCTTGCTGCAATGAGTCATGTTAAAGTTAGCTTTGATACACCCGAATATACTGCTAATGCTGATGGTATTGGCACATTAAGAATACTTGAGGCTGTTCGATTATTAGGACTTACAAAAAAAACACGTATTTATCAGGCTTCAACATCTGAATTGTATGGACTGGTTCAGGAAATTCCACAAAAGGAAACTACACCTTTTTATCCCAGATCGCCTTACGCAGTAGCAAAAATGTATGCTTACTGGATTACAGTTAATTATCGCGAAGCATATGGTATTCATGCCAGTAATGGAATTTTATTCAATCATGAATCGCCATTAAGAGGAGAAACATTTGTAACCCGAAAAATAACCCGTGCAGCTGCACGAATTTCGATGGGTATGCAGGAAAAGTTATTTCTTGGAAATTTATCATCGAAAAGAGACTGGGGACATGCAAAGGATTACGTAAGAGCTATGTATCTTATTTTACAACAAGATACCCCTGATGATTATGTAATTGCTACCGGAATTACTACAGAAGTGCGTGAATTTGTTCGAATGGCTTTTTCCGAAATTGGAATTGAAATTGAATTCAAAGGTGAAGGTGTAAACGAAAAAGGATTTATTTCGAATGTGAATGAGGAGGTGTTTACTGAATGTGTTGGAGTAGAGTTTTTAGAAAAAATTAAATCTCAAAAAGATGCTGTTGTAGAAGTTGATGAGGCTTATTTTAGACCTACCGAAGTTGATTTGTTAATTGGTGATGCCACAAAATCAAGAACCAAGCTAAACTGGATACCCGAATATGATTTAAAAGGATTGGTTCAGGATATGATGCGTTCTGATGTGAAATTAATGAAAAAAGAAACATATCTTAAAGAAGGTGGTTTCAGAATTCTGAATTATTTTGAATAGGATTATCCGTAAAATTTAAAAGTAAAATTTAAGATAACAGAATATGGATTTAAATTCTAAAATATATATTGCAGGACACCTTGGAATGGTTGGTTCGGCTATCAAGCGAAATCTTGAGAAAAAAGGTTTTACAAATATAGTTACACGTACATTAGATGAATTAAATTTATTGATTGAAAGTGAAGTAGCTGCTTTTTTTTCAAATGAAAGACCTGAATATGTAATTTTAGCAGCCGCCAAAGTGGGCGGAATTGTAGCAAATAATACTTACAGAGCACAGTTTATCTACGAAAACTTAATGATCCAAAATCATGTAATTCATCAAAGTTATGTTTATGGTGTAAAAAAATTGCTTTTTTTAGGTTCATCATGTATTTATCCACGAATGGCGGAGCAACCCATTAAAGAAGATGCTTTGTTAACCGGACTTTTAGAGGAAACCAATGAGCCTTACGCCATTGCAAAGATAGCAGGAATTAAAATGTGTGAAGCTTATCATTCACAATATGGTTGTAATTTTATTTCTGTGATGCCAACTAATCTTTACGGACAAAATGATAATTACGACCTTGAAAAATCGCATGTTTTACCTGCATTGATTAGAAAAATGATTCTTGGTAAATACCTGAATGAAAATAATTGGGTTGAAATTCGGAAGGACTTGGATAAATTGCCAATTGAAGGAGTAAATGGAACATATTCTGAAGCCGTAATTTTAAAAGTACTTCATAAATATGGTATTAAGTTTGAAAATGGAATTGTTTCCATTACATTGTGGGGAACTGGAACGCCAATGCGCGAATTTTTGCATGTGGATGACATGGCCGATGCTTGCGCTTATGTTTTTATGAACTACAATGCTCCTGATTCAACTCCATCGCATGTTAATATCGGATGTGGTGAAGATATAACGATTAAAGAACTTTCGGAAATAACAAAAGAAATTGTCGGTTACAAAGGTGAAATAATCTGGGATACTACAAAACCAGATGGAACTCCGCGAAAACTGCTTGATGTATCAAAATTAAAAAACCTTGGCTGGGAATCTACAATTACTTTAAAAGAAGGAATCCGAAGAGTTACTGAAGTTTATTTTAATCGATAAAGAATTTTTCAATTTACTAATTATCAAACATTTATTAATGTTCAAACCATTAAAAAATATATGGAATATTCTACAATAATAAAACCTAAAAACAAGCTTCTCGAAGTAGATATTAAAGAAATATGGACTTATCGCGATTTGTTTTCTTTGTTTGTTAAGCGTGATATTATCACACAATATAAGCAAACAATTTTAGGTCCTGCATGGTTCTTTATTCAACCTATATTAACTACCATAATGTATATGATAGTTTTTGGAGGGATTGCAAATATTCCAACAGATGGATTACCTGAACCTATGTTTTATTTAGCAGGTATTGTATGTTGGCAATATTTCGCAAACTGCCTTAACAAAACATCTTCAACATTTATAACCAATCAGGCAATATTTGGTAAAGTATATTTTCCGCGATTAATTGTTCCTTTAGCAACAGTAGCATCAAATTTGGTTACGATGGGAATTCAATTATTACTATTTATAGCTGTTTATATTTATTATCTGATAACTGGTGTTCAAGTTTCTCCAAATCTTTATATTTTATTATTTCCTGTGCTTGTTTTAATGATAGCAGGTTTATCATTGGGGTTTGGAATTATAATTTCAGCATTAACTACAAAGTACAGAGATTTGACAATTTTATTTACATTTATTGTTCAGTTATGGATGTACGCTACGCCTATAATTTATCCTCTAAGTGAAATGTCGCCTAAAAGACAATGGATTATGGCATTAAATCCTGTAACATCTATTGTTGAAACATTTAAATATGGCACAATGGGTGTAGGAACTTTTAGTTGGTTCCAACTTGGTTATAGTTTTATTTTTATGATTGTATTGCTTTTTGTAGGAGTTATAGTATTCAATAAAGTACAAAGAAGTTTTATGGATACAGTATAATCTGATATCCGACTTTAAATTTAACTTCTAAAAATTTAATGGACACTAAAAAATAAAAATTGATGAATATATTCAACAAAGGTCTGCTAAAAACACTAAAAAATATAATATTTATTAGTTTACCAACTTTAATATTAATATTTTTTATTCTTGAATTATTTTTTAGGTTTATTATTATTGCTTCCGACCCTCCTCGAAGTCATTATTATGAGAATGACAAAATATATGCATATGATTCCAAAAGAAATGACGGAACTTACAGCGATGGTAAATTTACTCAAATTAAAACCCATTGGCATATTAATAATTATGGTTGGAATAATCCGATTAATTATGTAGCAGGAAAAGATTCAGGATTGATAGCCGTAATTGGAGATTCGTATATTGAAGCTTTTCAGGTTGATGTGGATAAGAATTATCCCTCTTTACTAAGAAAAAAAGTTTACCCGGAAAATGAAGTTTATTCTTTTGGAGTTAGTGGAGCGCCACTTTCGCAATATTTACATATGAGTCGTTATGTAAAAAAATATTTTAATCCGGACATTTTGATTTTTAATATCATTCATAATGATTTTGATGAAAGTATATCCGAGTTTAATCCGAGTAAAAAATATTTTTTACAATTATCGTATAATGATTCAACAAAATCATTTACTGAAAAAGAACCACAGGCTGATTTGTCAAGAGCTCAATATCGACCATTTTGGCAGACTTTAATTTACAAAAGCGCTTTTGTCAGATATTTGTATTTAAATCTAAAAGTAAATAATATTAGCAAGAAGTATAACAACAACCAATCTTTTGAGGCAAATAAGGATGTTGATGAATTAAAAGAGAGGGAAACGATAATTAAAAAAAGTACTGAATATATTGTTGGAAAAATTAGAAATGAAAATATTGAAAAAAGAATAATATTTATATTTGATGCTCCACGTAATGCAATTTACAGCAATACTTTAGCTAAAAGTAATGTCTATTTTCTTAACAATATGATGAAAGAAATTTGTAAAAATAATAATATAGAATATATTGATCTTACCGAACCAATGAAAAATGATTATCAATTAAATAAAAAGAAATTTAATTCTGAAATAGATGAACACTGGAACGAGTACGGTCATGAATTTGTAGCTCAGTACTTATATGATTATTTGCAAAAAACTAAAATTATCAAAGACTAAATTTAAACTGATGTCATCATTTTAAAATGATAGATATTTTTTTTTAACAATTTTATACCGGACAAACTAGAAATGAAAAAAATACTAGGAATATCAGCATTTTATCATGATTCTGCTGCAGCAATAACTGTAGGTGGCGAAATTATTGCAGCTGCTCAGGAGGAACGTTTTACAAGACTTAAACATACTCCTGATTTTCCTGTCAATGCCATCAAATACTGTCTTAATGAAGCCGGTCTGGAGATAGATGATCTTGATGCAGTAGTTTTTTATGATAAACCGTTGTTGAAGTTTGAACGATTACTTCAGACCTACTATGCATTTGCACCCAAAGGCTTATTTTCGTTTTTGAAAGCCATTCCTGTTTGGCTCAACGAAAAGATGTTTCTGAAAAAACTTATTTATGAAGGTCTTAAAGAAATATCTTCATACGACAAAAGCAGACTTAAACTTTTATTTCCCGAACATCACCTGTCACATGCAGCTAGCGCTTATTTTCCCTCACCGTATAAAAATGCGGCTATACTTACCATCGATGGAGTGGGGGAATGGTGCACAGCTTCGATTGCATATGGTGAAGGTAATAAAATTAATATCGTCAAAGAGTTACATTTTCCTCACTCAGTAGGTTTGTTGTACAGTGCTTTTACCTATTATCTTGGTTTTATGGTTAATTCCGGCGAGTATAAATTAATGGGTCTTGCGCCTTATGGTAATCCAGATTCGGACGAAACACACCATTTTGTAGAATTAATTAAAAGTAAATTAGTTGATATTAAAGAGGATGGTTCAATTTGGTTAGATCAGTCATATTTTAATTATGCCACAGGACTGAGAATGGTGAATGATAAACGATGGACAGAATTGTTTGGATTTGAACGCCGAAAACCTGAAGCAGAATTGAAACAAAACCATTGTAATCTCGCGTTAGCAATTCAAATAGTTACTGAAGAGATTGTGATACAAATGGCGAAGGAAGCCAAGCGAATCACAAATGCTGATTATCTGTGTCTGGCTGGAGGTGTTGCTTTAAATTGTGTGGCCAATGGTAAATTACTTAGAGAAAATATTTTTAAAGATATCTATATACAGCCTGCAGCCGGAGATGCCGGTGGTGCTTTGGGTGCAGCGTTAGCAGCAAACTATTTATATTTTGAGCAGGAAAGAACTGATTGTGTTGATTATGATAGCATGAAGGGTTCTTATTTGGGTCCTGAATTTGCAGATAGCGAAATTCTGACTATGAATAAGCAGGTGAAAGCCAACTACCATAAATTTGATGATTTTAATGAACTTTCTCAATTGGTTGCGCAGCACATATCAAAGGGTTCGGTAGTCGGTTGGTTTCAGGGACGAATGGAATTTGGACCCAGGGCACTTGGTAATCGTACTATTCTGGGTGATCCACGAAATCCGGAAATGCAAAAAAAATTAAATCTGAAAATAAAATACCGTGAAGGCTTCAGACCTTTTGCTCCAGCGGTTTTAGCCGAAGACGTTCAGGAGTTTTTTGATCTTGAGAAACCCTCACCCTATATGTTACTTGTTTCGCCTGTGAAAAAAGAAAGGCGAAAGAAATTACCCGAAAAATTTAATTCAATGTCATTGTGGGAAAGGCTTTATTGCGAACGAAGTGATGTACAGGCTGTAACTCATTTGGACTTTTCGGCAAGAATACAGACAGTCCACAAAGAAACAAATTTCAGGTTTTGGAATCTAATCAATGAATTTAAAAAGCTAACTGAATATGGCTTGTTAGTAAATACCAGTTTCAATGTAAGAGGTGAGCCAATTGTATGTACACCTTATGATGCCTATCGCTGTTTTATGAGTACTGAAATGGATTTATTGGTTTTAGGTGATTATCTGTATGTTAAAACAGAACAACTTGA
>CAYNHC010000014.1:5511-25568 GCA_964396705.1 uncultured Paludibacter sp. | reverse complement strand
ACTTCCAATGCCCGACCATCTTCTTCAAGTTTGATATCAATGGTTTTTTGTCCGGTGAATTTCACTGTTTTAGATTTAAATCCTACAAATGAAAAAACTATGGTTAAGTTATTCATTTCAGGTATCTTCATGCGGTATTCTCCATTAAAATCAACGATACATCCACCAAGAGAACGATTTTCGGAATTAAGTACATACACATTGGCTCCGGTAAGCGGTTCGCCATTATGAGCATCACGTACAGTTCCGGTCAGAAAACTTTGGGCAAATACAGTTTGAATTGCAACTAATGCAATCAATAATATAGTAATTTTACGAATTAATTTCATACACGTTCATTTTTATTCTGTTTCCAGTAATCCATCAATTAAATAAGCAGCTCCATCAGCATAAATATGTGGAAAATAACTCAACACTTTTACTTCGTTACCTTTTCCATCTTTTACATATAACTGTCCATTTTTATCTACAAGAGTAAATTTAATGGTTGCTCCTGCAGCATTTCTAGCAAATGTGGTTATTTCTCCCTGAATACCGGCACCCGAGAAGGGATAATCAAGTAAACCGCTTGCACTTACATTCACAAAGTAGCGCGTAAGGTATGAAGTTACAGTTGCTGCGGGCGAAACCGGAACTTTTCCATTCAACATACCTGCGTATATGGCATCATCTTTTGGAATAAATGCAATAAAACGTTCACCTTGCAAGAAACTAAAAGGTGGTGATGTTTTATCCATTCCTGCAGCCTGTATAGTGTATTTAAAATAAGTATATTCAACAGGACTTGCTACAGATGTTATCATTGCTTTAAACTGATTAGCCTCAGGAACCAATGCAGAGGCATTTTCACCACTTAACGCATAAGCTTCACCATTGGTCCAGTCACCGTTAATTTTAGTCAATGAAGGCACTTTCTCATCTACACCCAGATTGAATAATGCCGAAGAATAAACTTTTTCACCTTTCACATACAAATAATTATAGGAATTCATTGTGCGATAAATTGCTTCATCTCCATTTTTTGTCATCAATTCAGTTGCAACGTGAGAGCCGGCAAATGTTTTCTTCATCGAATTGGACATAGCTGAAAAACCAAGATCTCCATCGATTTGAACTTCTTGCGCTCCGTATTTTTTAGAGTTCGTATTTTGATATTGAATTGCCCGTCCGTCCAGATTAGTATTGATAGTAATCATATTATCTTCAGGATAGAAAATTCTGAAATGAGCAGCATCTGTTATTAATGTTTGTACCAATCCCGAATTTTTCACCATATCCAGAAATATATTATACTTTGGATTACAGTACATGGGCGAAGTAACTTTATCAAACATGGGTGGTACGATTGCTTTATTTAAACCGTAAAGTGAACCATTTACGCAAATACTTTTATATTTGGCAGCTGAGCGTTCAAATTGTATTGGAGTACCATAGGATGTTTTAAGTGTACCATCACTGATTTGATCAGGGAATAATATTGTTCCTGCATAATAATGGTTTTGTAACAATGCAAGTAAAGGTTCAAAATTCACATCTTCAATTTTTGAATAATATGGCGCCCAGTATTTATTGAAAAATGCCTGCATCGATGCGTTGTCAGGAGCAAAAATATTGTAAGCTCCATAAGAAAGTGTCGCAAGCAGAGTGTAATTCCAAACAGGCCATTCCCATGCTATCGGAGGAAGTTGAGCTCCATGCGACATAATATATAAAGAGTCGCCATTCCCATATTCCGAAGATATTGTTGCATCGTAATCAAAAGATACAAATCGCTGGTAAGCATTTTGGAAGAGGCTGTATTCTCCGGCATTTTTCAATGTCGTATATATAGTTTCAAGAGGTTCGAGTACCTGATCGATTACATAAACATAACCATTGTCTGAAACAGTTGAATATTCTTTTACTGAAGCATTCGAAACGTTAAAACCGTTTGCTCCTGTCCATTTTGAATCAGGATAGAAAAACTCATAATTTGATTTCGCATCCAATAAATAACTTTCGAAAATATTAAATGAGAATACAGGTAGAAATCTGTCCTGATGCATTACTTTTCGAACAGCATTATTATAAGCCGGATCAATTTCCGATGAAATTTCATCGCGACTTTTGGTGCGGTACTTGTAATACATACCTTTTAACTGATTTGTAGATTCTATACCATTCGGTTTGTAATCCTCAAACTGCTCTTTGTTGAAAGAATAAAAAACCAAATGATAACCTACCAGTTTAGTAACCTCAGTTTCCGGTATTTGATCAACAGAAGCGTATCCGTGTTTATTCAAATATACCTGAAAAGCTGAATCGGTAGGTGCCATTACAGTAATAATACCCTTACCCTGAACTAAATCTTTAAAAGCTGTTCGTTCGACCGCCGAAAGAAACATTTTAAAATTTCCCTTTTTTTCTAACACTTCCCACGAATTTCCCTTCAACCAGTCGGGAGTTTCGTAATACTTTTCTAATTCGCTCTTACATGATGCAAAAACGATTAGAAAACTTACCAGAAATGCAGACCATTTGTAAGTGTTCTTTTTCATATATAATTATTGTTCCAATTTAAATGCTTTTTTTTGAAATTAAGAAATTAAGAAATTAAGAAATTGAGTAAATAAGAAATTATGAAAAGTTTTATCTGATTCTTTATTCTTTATTCTTTGCTCTTTGTTCTATCAATTATGGTAGTGGTTTCAATCCTTCCCATCTTACATTCCATTTCCCATTTTTCGGGAAACCGGGATTTTTACCGCTACTTCCATCCCAACCGGCACACATCATTGCTACGGCAGTGAGAAGTCCGCCATTCCCGGGTAAATATACACGTAATCGGCTATCCTGATAATTGTGCCCGTTCACTAAGTAAGTATTTGTTCTTTTATCCATGAGTAAAGCTCCTACTGCTTTTTCAGTATCGCCAAGTCGCGCAGCACTCATTGCTGTCATCGGATAATCCCAACCCCAGGTTTTTCCCCAGTTCCAGTTATTCCAAATCCAGTTGAGGGTGTTTTGCATGTAATCTTTTCTCAACAATGGACTTTTTGGTAAAATTCCAAAAGCTCCCAATACTGCCATGTGATCTGATGTAAATCGGATATCCTGATATGTATCTTTTGCAGTTTCGGCTGCCAGATATAATTTATCTTGTTCAGCCAATGGCGATAATTTATCAATCAACTCATCCCATTGCAGATTTTTTTTCAATCCCATACGTTCGCGCCATTTCTGAGCTGTTTTCATTCCAAAATACCAGTATGATAGTTCAAACGGAGGATTTACGGTTTCACTTGCCCGTAATGTTTCCTGCGCAGGTATTATGCCTTTTAATACATACCTGCTTTCAAGCATATCATAATCAGCAAACGAAGCCATAAATTTTGCAGTTTCATCAACTAATGCAGCATATTTTTTTAGAATATCAGCAGTTGGATGAGCACGATAGACTAATTCAGCAAGATAAATAATATGTGGCTGTTGCCAAATAAGAAATGAACCGACTTTCGAAGGGGCTTCAATGGCTGATGGGTCAGTCATTTTCATCCAACGCGCTCCCTGAAATCCTTGTCGTTGAGCTATTTCTTTTGCATTTGGTAATGCTTTGTAATACCAATCAAGAGTACGTTCGAGTAATTCAGGGCGATTCCATAGAGCAAATTGAGCTTGATGCCACCAAATCATTTCAAGATGAAACTTGCCATACCACGAATTATATGTTAATCCCGTTTCTTGTGGTGGAGTTGAACCTGCACACTGTACAGCGAGTAAATATTGAGATAAAACTACTCTGCGTTCAAGTTCCACAGCGCGTTTGTCTTTACATTTCGAAAAATCCACAACAGCGCCATTCATCCAAAAGTTTTTCCAATGTTGTTCAATAACAGGAATTGATTTTGCGTAGCTTAGTTTACTTAAATAAGGAGGCTTTTCATTCAGAAACTCTGCGGTAAACGAAATTTCGTCGGTCTGAGGAACTAAAACAAAATAGTTTTTTGATTTCTCAACAAATTTGGCAACACCTTCCCATGTTACTAAAAGATAGTACTTTGTTGCATCAATTGTTCTTTCAAGTAATACAAAATTATCGGATTTTTGTAAAATCGTAGTAGTATGCTTTTCGTTTTTTAGCCAGTCACAACCATCATCAACATGTGCACCTGAAGGATAAGGAAATTTAAATTTTACTGATAAATGATCTGGTGAAACAATGCGGGCGCAAACTGCATTCAGTGTGGGATGACATGCTGTGGTTACCTGAACCGGATTGTTATAATATCTGAAATTGCTATTAATCTGGCCTTTCCATAAATCAAGTTTTTGAACAACATGAGTAACATTCTTAAAATCGGTTGTTTCGTCAAAATCTAAACCTATTATTCCTAAATGTAATCTGTGTGGATTTACTCTGAACCAATCGGCAGCCTCTTTCTGACGACCCGGATCATTGAATTGAACTGAATAAGGTTCTTCCTTACCCCTGAAATTATAATTCTTAAGTGTTTCGCTGTGGAGATAACCTTCAGGATTAGCAAAACTATGCCATCCCCATTGACTTTGAGTTCCAAGTGGAATACCTGTGGTGTATTTTTGTGGAAATGTTTGTAATCCTGTAATATCGGCGGTGAAAGCAAATTCTCCGTTTCCTACGGTAAATGCTGCAAGGGAATCAATAACAGTAACTTGTGGGTTATTTCTATAAACCAACGCTTTTCTATCGATAGGTGATTTTTTGGCTGCACTACACACAAAAAATACAAGAACTAACGATAAATAATAAATTTTCTTCATGATTTTTTCTTTAGACTTAAAAGTTCGTACAAAAATATAAACATCTATACTTAATAATATACATCGGATGACTTTATTAATGCATATTTTGATTTTGAAGCCAATTAAAAGACCGACAACAAATAAACTCTACCCTAAAATAGCCTAAACAAGCATTTAGTACCTGAATTGAATTTTATTTCTTGGTTCAATTCAATCGGATTTATTTATGAAGGATTGAAATCTGTATAATTGAGAGTGGCAATAAAATGTTGAAACGTGAAATTTTTCTACCTGCCAAGTTCAATACAACCCATAATAAAAGGTCCGGTCGCTTTTGCATCGTTATCTCGAATTCTTTCGCCAATATAGTATTCGTAACTGCCATTGCGATAAGGATTTCCACCCAAACCTGCAACTGCACAGCATTTTGTTAATGTCAAAGTTCCATTTTTATTTACAAGAAGCAGTTTGTTGATAATACCTTTGTGAGCTTTTTCTGCAATAATGCGGTATTTTTTATCAACATATCCTTTGTTTATTGCTTTCGCAATGGAATACATACACATTGATGAAACCGATGCTTCTTCGTAATTACCCTTGCCATCAGGCTTATCAACTACCTGAAACCAAAGTCCGTTTTTCGATTGGTATTTACCCATTGCAACGGTCAGGTTTTGCACTATCGCAATCAATTCATTTCTACGTGGATGATTTTCAGGAATAAAATCGAGCGCATCGACTACTGCCATAAAATACCAACCTATGCTCCGTCCCCAAAAGTTCGGCGAAAGTCCGGTTTGTGGATTTGCCCACAGTTGTTTTTTGCTTTCGTCCCAGGCGTGGAAATAAAGTCCGGTTTCAGGATTATAACATTTGCTGTGACACAGTTTAATTTGATGAATGGCTTCTTCTATCCATTCGGGTTGGTTGAACTCTTTGCCATATTGAGCCAAAAAAGGCGATCCCATGTAGATGCCATCGAGCCATATTTGATGCTGATAAATCAATTTGTGCCAATAACCACCTTCAAGTGTACGGGGATGATTTTTCATTTGACTTATGAGATTATCCATCGCCTTTTTGTATTTGCTATCGCCGGTTTGCTTGTAAACGTCAAAAAGTACTTTTCCTGAATTTATGTAATCAATATTATAGCTTTCAACATGGTATTCGTAAATTTTTCCATCATGAGTTATCAGTGTGTCAGCCCAGTTTTTTACGTAATCAAAGTATTTTTTATTGCCGGTTGTTTTCCACATTTTGAGCATTGCCAAACAGCCTAAACCCTGCGAATAACCGAAATACAATCGCTTTCCATGGTCGAGTTGCCAGGCTTCCGGAAACCTTTTCATTTCAGAATCAGCAAACCAGCGCGCATAGCTTATGTTGTTGAATGTATCGGTACGAAATGGTTTTAAGACAGAGCCATTTTTTGTTATAATGCTATCGTTTAATACATTACCATAGCCGTATCGAACTACTATTGGCTGATTTACAGATGAAGACGAAAGTGTGATTTTGTTTTTTTGAATAAATAATTGAGTGGCAGGATAAAACTTCTTATCCTTACCACAAATCATAAAATCAGTTGAGCTTGCGTTGCTTACAAATCCTCCTGAAGTGTTCGAAAAGCTGATGGTTATTTTATTTTTATTTGTTGTTATTGAATTTACAATTGGAGAACTGAGTTCGTTTTTAGCGGAAAATGCATTTTGTGTCAATACTAAATGAAGAATAATCAGCGCAATTATTGTTGTTGAAAATTTAAAATTCATATCCGTTTTGTTTCGTTTTGTTTAAAATTTATACAAAGATAATAATCTTTGTTTATGACTAAAAAATCTTACTTTTGTACTCTTATAAAAAGCAAATATATGCAACCATTAGCCGAAAGATTACGCCCAAAAACACTTGACGATTACATTGGTCAAAAGCATTTGGTGGGAGAAAAAGCCATTCTCCGACAAATGATTGAGTCTGGTCATATTGCTTCGTTTATACTCTGGGGCCCTCCCGGAGTAGGTAAAACCACGCTTGCAAAAATTATTGCCAATAAACTCGACCGACCTTTTTATACTTTGAGTGCCGTAAGTTCGGGTGTGAAGGATGTGCGTGAGGTGATAGAAAAAGCCAAATCTAACCGTTTTTTTTCACAGGGTGGAAATCCTATACTTTTTATTGATGAAATCCATCGTTTTAGTAAATCACAGCAGGATTCGTTACTTGGAGCTGTCGAAAACGGCACTGTAACGTTGATAGGTGCAACAACCGAGAATCCATCTTTCGAGGTGATTACACCTTTGCTCTCGCGCTGTCAGGTTTATGTGCTCAAACCACTCGATGATAATGATTTGATGGAGTTGGCTAACCGTGCTATTACAACTGATAATGAACTAAAAGAACGATCGTTTGTGTTTGACGAAACTGATGCTTTAATGCGTTTTGCAGGTGGTGATGCACGCAAATTATTGAATATAATAGAGTTAGTTGTCAATTCCGATTCGGGTGATGTCATACATTTTACCAATGAGATTGTTACCGAACGGTTGCAACAAAATCCGATGGCTTATGATAAAGATGGAGAAATGCATTACGATATCATTTCGGCATTTATCAAATCGATACGTGGAAGTGATCCTGATGCCGCTATTTATTGGCTTGCACGTATGGTTGCAGGAGGCGAGGATCCGAAATTTATTGCCCGCCGATTGGTTATTTCTGCCGCCGAGGACATTGGTCTTGCCAACCCAAATGCTTTGTTGCTTGCCAATAATTGTTTCGATGCACTCCAAAAAATCGGTTGGCCCGAAGGTAGAATAATTCTGGCTGAAACCACCATTTATCTGGCTTCGTCTCCCAAAAGTAACTCTGCATATCTTGCTATCGATTACGCACTTGCGTTGGTTGAACGAACGGGAAACTTGCCTGTGCCACTACATTTACGGAATTCGCCAACAAAACTGATGAAGAATCTGAATTATGGAAAAAATTACAAATACTCACACGATTATCCCAATAATTTTGTAGAACAACAGTTTTTACCGGACGAATTGAAGAATGAAAGAATTTGGAAAGTTCAGGAAAATCAGTCTGAAAAAAAACAGGGAGAATGGCTAAGGATGCTGTGGAAAGGAAGGTTTTAAGGTATGTTTGATAATATTGTTTCCTTGTAAAATATTAGAAATGAAAAGAATTCTTTTATATTGTTTGATAATGTTCATTGGTTTTTCAATCAGCGCCAAAAACTATTATATTTCCCCTACAGGAAACGATACTACCGGAACAGGAGCAATTTCAGCACCTTATGCTACTTTGATGAAAGCTCATCAATTTGTTGTTGCGGGAGATACAGTATTTCTTCGTGGTGGAACTTATAAAATGAAAGAATCGCAGATTTATCTGAAATCTGGCATTTTTGCATACATGAATTATTTTGACAAGAGTGGAATATCAACCTCGAAACGAATCTGTTATTGGGCTTATCCGGGCGAAAAACCTGTGATTGATATGTCGGCTGTAAAGCCGGTAGCTTACCGCAATATCGTTTTTTATGTAAAGGGTTCGTATCTGCATATCAAAGGATTGGAAATTATTGGAACACAGGTAACAATCACAGCGCATACACAATCGGAGTGTTTTCGAAACGAAGGTGGAAGTAACAATATTTACGAGCAATGTGTGATGCGCGATGGTATGGCCATCGGTTTTTATTTGACCAAAGGTGCAAACAATTTAGTGCTCAATTGCGATGCTTACAATAATTGGGATTCGGTTTCGGAGTCGGGTAGGGGTGGAAATGTGGATGGCTTTGGTTTTCATGGCAATAAAGGTAGTACAGGCAATATCATTCGCGGTTGCCGGGCATGGCTCAACAGCGATGATGGTTACGATTGCATTAATAATTCAGAAAATGTGATTTATGATAACTGTTGGGCTTTTTACAATGGTTATTCCACCGGTTTTGTAAGCAGGGGAGATGGAAATGGGTTTAAAATGGGCGGTTACGGACAAGCGCCTGTTGTTTCTAGTTTGCCCAGTCCTATTCCTTCCTATACCATCAAGTTTTGCATGGCGTACCGCAACAAAGCAAGTGGTTTTTATGCCAATCATCATGTGCAAACAGGTAGTAATTGGTACAATAATACAGCTTACCGGAATTCTACCAATTTCAATATGCTAAGTCAGAAAATTACCAAAAGTATTGTAACCGGTAATGATACAACTATCGATTGTCCGGGAATTAATCATATTTTAAACAATAATTTATCGTATAAATATTCCACACAGCGTGACACACTGAATTTTGGTAGCAGTATCAATACTTTTAATTCATATAGCCCCGGAATTGGTGTAATTGTAGATAGTAATGATTTTTTGAGTATTGACGAAAATCTGTTAATTGCATCGCGTCAGGCTGACGGAAGTTTGCCTAATGTCAACTTTCTGAAACTAAAACAAGGCAGTGATTTGATTGACAAAGGAAAAATTATTGGATTTGCCTATTATGGAACAGTTCCTGATTTGGGTGCATTCGAGTCGAACTTTTCAACCGCAGTAAAAGATGTTTTTGTAGATAAAATACCGTTTTATCCAAATCCTGTCAAGGATATACTATGTTTCAAAAATCAGGTTTCAGGTTCGTTACAAATTGTAGGATTAAATGGCAAATTGGTTTATGAGGGTCGTTTAGAGTCGCAATTGAATGTCTCATTTCTTGAAAAAGGCATTTATTTTCTGAAAATTGATGCTGAAAATATCATTTCTACCCATAAAATTATCAAAATGTAAATAGATAGTCATTAGAAAATACCTATTTTTACCATGTCTAATCACTCTCGAACATCATGAATAAATCGGCTTTTTTTCTGATTACTTTCTTTTGGGTACAAAGTATCTCTTCTTTCGGAACAACTTATTATGTTGCTCCCACAGGAAATAATTCCAATTCAGGAAGTGTTGAAGCTCCTTTTTCCTCACTTATGCAGGCACAAAAAGTGGTGGAACCTGGCGATACAGTATATATTCGTGGCGGAAAATTTCAAATGGAAGAAAATGACATTTCTAAAATATTGAAAATCTGGGCTGTAGTATTTCATTTGAATAAAAGCGGTAAACCTGATAAACCAATTCACTATTTTGCTTTTCCTGGCGAAAAACCCATTTTTGATTTTAGTAATGTAAAACCCAAAAATCAACGTATTATGGCGTTTAATGTTACAGGTTCGTGGATTCACATCAAAGGAATTGAGGTTACAGGCGTACGGGTTACAATTCTTACCCACACACAATCGGAATGTTTCCATAACGAAGGCAGCAATAATATCTATGAACAACTTTCGATGCACGATGGACAGGCCATTGGCTTTTACCTTACTAAAGGTTCCGATAATCTGATTTTGAACTGCGATGCTTACAACAATAAAGATACAATTTCAGAAGGAGGACGTGGTGGGAATGTAGATGGATTTGGATGTCATCCTCAGCCAGGCAGTAAAGGCAATATTTTTCGTGGATGTCGTGCGTGGTTTAACAGTGACGATGGTTACGATTGTATCAGGGCTGCTGAGACAGTAACTTTTGATCATTGTTGGGCCTTTTATAATGGATATGATACAGATTTCGATGTGCTGGGAGATGGAAACGGTTTTAAAGCAGGAGGGTGGGGCTTAAAGAAAGACGACAGAGTTCCCGATTCAATTGCGGGACATATTGTTCAATTTTGTTTGGCTGTAAAGAACAGAGCCAATGGTTTTTATTCCAATCACCACCCGGCAGGAAGTATCTGGATAAATAATACGGCATATCTCAATGGTACCAATTATAATATGCTAAACCGTAATGTAGATTTTACCGAAGATGTTCCCGGTTTCGGACATGAATTGTATAACAATCTGTCATTCGAACCACGAACTTACGAAACGCAACATATTGATTTGAAAAAATGTAAGTTAAGTAACAATTCTTTTCAGTTTAAATTAAACCTCACTGTGCAGGATTTTGAAAACCTGAATCTGAATCATCTCACACAAGTGCGAAATATTGATGGAGATTTACCTGTAACAGGTTTTATGCAACCGTCAGTGAAATCTAAACTGATTGACAAAGGCTTGAATAAAGGATTTCCATTTAAAGGAAAAGCCCCCGATTTGGGAGCTTTTGAAAGATAAAAAATAAGTCAAGGTTACTCTATTCTATTGTAATGACACACTAAAAGTTTGCCTTCATCATCGTGTAAGTGCATTCCATTCCCTTCGCAATAACGCCACATATCGCAATCGGTACATTTACCCGTGTGTGCCCATTCTCGGTTTCGAAAAGGTTCGAAGCGGTTGTTCCATACATCGGCAAAATTATCTTCGTAAATATTTCCCTGATGGAAGTTGGAACGAATGCTCGGACAAGCTGAGATGGAGCCGTCGGCAAGTACTGATGCAACATTAATTCCTGCTTGACAGGTGTAAAAATGGTCGCGCACTTCCTGTTCGTAATTACCAAGAAAACCTTCGCAACCATAATTCAAATGAATCCGGTTTTCTTTTCGAGTTTCACTGATAAAATCAAGCGCTGACGTAAATTCTTCGTTAGAAAGTTGCAGTTCAGGTAATTCGGCTGCTCGTCCCACCGGAAAAATAGTAAATATTCGCCAGTTTTTTACTCCAGTTTCAATTAAGAACTCTTTGAATGCAGGCAAATCATTGATATTTTTTTTGTTCACACAAGTTACAATATCCCAGGCAATATCTTTTACGTCTGTCAGCATTTTAATGGCATTCAGCGCATTATCATAACTTTTTGGATGACCACGCAACCAATTATGGGCTTCTTCAAATCCATCGAAGCTTATGGTAATGGAATGTAAACCTGACGATAAAAGTGACGAAAGCCGCTGGCGGGTAAGTGCCATTCCATTCGAAACTACACCCCATGGAAATCCACGTTTGTACAATTCCTTTCCGCATATTTCCAAATCTTTTCGGAGCAAAGCCTCACCACCTGTAAAAATAATCATGGTTTGGTTTGGGTTAACAATCGGTGTAATTTGGTCAATCACTTTCATGAAATCGGCAATTGGCATATCTTTCTGGTTGGAAATTGACCGACAATCACTACCACAATGCTTGCACGATAAATTGCAACGTAATGTGCATTCCCAGAAAAGTGTATTTAATTCATGCAATCGGACATTATTTTGCCGCATTTTACGGAAAATTTCAAGCCCGATTTTTTTGCGAAGCGAAGGTTTTTTATTCATTACCTTCTTTTTGGTTTAGTTCAATTTTTAAATCAAGTGTGTATTCACCATCGTACCAATTTTTTCGTTTACCGCTTCTAACTGCATTGTCGAAGTTTACATTTAATACAGTATCGCGATACAAACCATTTTCCTCTCCATCAATGTCCTCAACATAAACAGGAATTTCGCCTTCAGGAATTTCACCAGCGTAAAATTTCTTCGTAAAATCATATTCGCCCTTCGTATCGGTGGTGTCGGCAGCGGCAGTATAATTTCTGTATTCCGTTGGCATAACTCCGTACATCAATACAGCTTTTGGATAAGGACTATATCCAATTCTAACTCCTTTGATTGGTTTAGAATTTACTTTGTCCACAATTGTTCCTTTTAATGTATAATCTGCATTTGGAACGCCATATTCTTCCATCGTTTCACAATTACTAAAACCAAGTAATACCAATAAACCGGACAAAACCATATTGATAATTCTAAAAATTTTTTTTTTGATTTTCATTTGGTGTTAATTTTTTTGTTTCCTTTTATGTTGATGAAAGTTGAAGCTAAAAGGTTGCACTCATTAAAAAAAACTTATTTCCCCTTTTATGGGTTAGGGGTCTTTTATCCTGCCCAGCCTTCTCTGTCAAGATTTCGGTAATTAATGGATTCTGCGATATGATTCGATTGTATGTTTTCGGAATCGTCAAGGTCGGCAATTGTTCTTGCTACTTTGATAATGCGGTCGTATGCACGAGCCGAGAGATTGAGCCTTTGCATGGCATTTTTTAGAAGCTCTGAGCTGGATTTGTCAATCTGAGCAAATTCCCGCATTTGTTTCGACGACATTTGAGCATTGCAATGAACCCCATCAATATCTCTAAACCTTAATTCTTGTATTTGACGGGCTTTTATAACTCTTTCTCTAACGTTATCACTTGGTTCGGATTCTTTCAGTTCCGAAAGTTTTTCAAAAGGAACAGGTACAATTTCTATATGAATATCTATGCGGTCGAGTAGGGGACCTGAAATTCTGCTCAGGTATTTTTGTACAACACCGGGTGCACAAACGCAATCCCGTTCGGGGTGGTTGTAATATCCACACGGACAAGGATTCATTGAAGCAACCAACATAAAACTTGCAGGATATTCAATGGCAAATTTAGCACGTGAGATACAGATTTTACGGTCTTCGAGCGGTTGACGCATTACTTCAAGGACTGTCCTTTTAAATTCAGGCAATTCATCTAAAAAAAGCACTCCGTTATGAGCAAGAGAGATCTCACCTGGTTGTGGAAAAGTTCCACCTCCAACGAGTGCAACATCCGAAATTGTATGATGGGGACTTCGGAACGGTCTTTGAGAAATGAGCGAAGTATTACTATCGATGTTTCCTGCAACAGAATGTATCTTGGTAGTTTCCAATGCTTCATGTAAGGTGAGTGGTGGTAAAATTGTCGGTATGCGTTTGGCAAGCATAGATTTTCCGGCTCCCGGAGGACCGACCATAATAATATTATGACCACCGGCAGCTGCGACCTCCAATGCGCGTTTTACATTTTCCTGACCTTTTACATCTCCAAAGTCAATTTCAGACAGATTTATATTATTCATAAATTCTTCTCTTGTGTTTACTTTTGTTGCTTCTAAGTTTATTTTCCCGTTCAAAAAATCAATCACTTCAGTTATATTTTCAACTCCATAAACATCTAAATTATTCACAACAGCAGCTTCTCGTGCATTTTGTTTAGGCAAAATTAGCGCTTTAAATTTTTCTTCGCGTGCTTTTATTGCTATTGGAAGCACACCTTTTATGGGTTGTAATCCACCATCGAGTGATAATTCGCCCATAATGACAAAACTTTCAAGTTCATCGTTTTTTATTTGACCCGATCCGGCCATTATGCCGATAGCAAGAGGTAAATCATAAGCCGATCCTTCTTTACGAATATCGGCGGGCGCCATGTTGATTACAATTTGTTGATGTGGAAATTTATGACCGGTAAATTGTAATGCAGATGCAATTCTTTGCTGACTTTCTTTGACCGCGTTATCGGGTAGCCCTACCAAAAGAAAGCGAATGCCTTGACTTACATTCACTTCAATGGTGACGATTGTAGCATTTATTCCCTGAACGGCTGATCCATAGGTTTTTACTAACATAGTTATTGTTTTAGGTATATGATTTTAACTCAAAAATATTTTATTTTAGAAATAAAATTTTGCTGTAAACATCATCCCACGCGGAATATTGAGCGACATAGCATAACGGCTATAGCTGTCATCCGGTTGAAAAGTGTATTCTGTCAATTCTGTTCCAAAATCATAAAGGTTATAAACCATAGCCTGAATTTCATAATTGTGATTCATAATTCTTCCTTTATAGGTAGCGCTTAAATCGATATTGAAACAAGCATCTTCCCTGCTTCCAAAATCTCCCGTGAATGGGTTGATTCCTTTTGTGCGTAACGCCCAAACTGCCATTTGGTTATTTCCTTTACTATCAGTCACAGTTTGTGTGCTAAAATTGGTAAATGGCTGACCATCCTTAAATTTACCTGAAAAAGCAAAACTCAGATTATTATTTAATTTGTAGGATGTTAAAATTCTGCATACATAAGCTCTTTCCTGATCAAGTCGGCCGAGGAGCTTGTAATTTATATTCGGATTGGCAGAAGATTCGGAATATACGCCAAGATTGTTATGAAGAGGTCCATTTCCCAAAGTTGAAATTCCTGACATGACATATGAACACCATGATAACGAAAATAAGAATTTCTCGTTGGTGTACTGATATTTTACAACCGAAGAAAGATAAAAGGGTGTATTACTCAGGAAATTTAATGGTCCGTCGGTTTTCATTATCGACTCAGGATAATAATCAACTAAATAATTGACACTTCCATTGTTCATAAAATAAATTTGTTTGTCACCAACTGTTTGATAATAACCGTTTTCTTCAATATTATTTTCGAATCGGGTTGTCCAAAAATTATTGTACTTGCTGTAAGTGTTTAAGAGCGATATTTCGTGATTTCCAAAGCGAAAGTAGATTGGCAAATCCAATGTGAAGTAAGTAGGTTGTTTCAGATTATCTACTGCTGAATGATATTTTCCACCAGTAGAAGTGAAGTAATCAGACTTTTCACCGGGTTGATATACAAAATCATTATTCGTATCTTTCCAATAATAGATGTCACCGTTCAGGTAATCATTCGAAAAATATCTGATGTCGTCTAAGTTAAAACTAATGCGGTTTCGACTCAAATTAAATTCCATAGAAAACCACTTGGCAGGATGATAATATAAACCCATTTGAGCTTGCCAATTGGCTCTTACCATCGATTTTTCCGACATTAGCATACCATCCAGGGTTAAATCAAAGTTAGCTTTAAAATCAAAATTGTTCCCAAGTTTTTTGTGAGCCTTTAATCCCAATGTATTTTCCAATAACCCACCTGAATATGCGCCTGAAGTCCAATTGTAAACATATAAAGACCTATAAGGCAAGTTTACATTACGGGCGTAAACTGCATTTTGAAATGTTTGCTCACCCGGAGTGAAATTGATTAGCGAATTATATCCATCAAATGTAAGTTGTAAATAGTTTGTCAGGTTTTTATTGTAGTTCAATGCATACGATAATTCTGTTGTATTTCCGTCAGGATACCAGGGTTCAAATGCTTCTCCATCCTGATCAATCAAGTTACGTGAAAAATTCAGGTTATTGTGCTGAACGTTGTTAGTGGCAAGTGTAAGACCTGTTGTGTATTTTGTGTCCGCATTATCTTTCGAGCCATAAACTGAAAAACTGTAGGATGCATTTTCTGCACTTTCATTTTCAGAAAAATAAAATTCATTGTATAAATTCTGACGGTACAAACCGTTAAACAAGTAATTGGTTTTGTCGAAAAATTTATTTTGTTTTACAGGTAATTGTCCCGCCAGTTGTACTTTGTAGAAGTCTTCAGGATAATAATTGCTAATACCTGTTTCGTCAAAATCAACCATCATTCGCGTCCCTACATCGGCTGAAAATTGTTGAGCATAAAGTTTGCCATTCGCCGGAATGGAATAATTCAGCGAAACATTAACTGCGTCTTTTATTTTATTGCGGTGGATAATAGGTTTATATAATCTTTCGGATGCTGAATAATGAAATAAATTAATTAATTCTTTAGTACCGGCTGAGATTCCGCCAAGTCCACCAACATTATATTTCAAAGAGATGGAGTTTGGAATTATACTATCGGTTCGAAAACTTATTCCCGAACGATAATAGTCGATGTTAACAGAATGTGAATAAAGATCGGGTTGATATAATGACGAACCCGGCGTAAAGCGATGATCAAGTCTGAAGCCATCCAAATAATACTTGTTCCATTTGTGCGAATTACCTGATATGGAAAAAATCATCATTTCCGGGAGGTTAAACTGACCCGTAGTTTCGGATTGATAGGTGACAAAATCGTTCAGGTTGTCGAGGTAATGCACCAAATCGTTGTATTGATATCGTTCTCTGAAAAAACTGGATTTTTTCATTTCATTTCCATAATTGGGAAATGAATCTTTGTCTATTTGACTGTTGCCAGCCAAACTAACCATTGAAAACAGGAAAATTAATAGAATAGTGCTAAGTAATTTCATTTGTGAATTTAAAGTTTATAGATTAAAAATTTAAACGGAGTGTAAAAATAAATAATAATTTTAATACTTAAGAATAGATACAACACAAATATTTGTTTTAGTGAATAATACTTGAGTTTAATACAAAAAAAACTACGCTGAAACATAAAAGTTTCAGCGCAGTCAAATTAATTTTTTACTTTATCCTGAATTATTTTTCAGAAAGATAACTTGCAATACCTTCTTGTGTGGCTTGTAATGCTTTATCGCCTTTTTTCCAGTTAGCAGGGCAAACTTCGCCATATTCTTCGGTGAACTGAAGCGCATCAATTAAACGAAGTACTTCATCTACATTACGTCCAAGTGGAAGATCATTTACTAATTGGTGACGAACAACACCTGATTTGTCAATCAAGAAAAGCCCTCTGTAAGCCTTAGGTTCGCCTACAAATGTTACATCGCCTTCTTCGTTATACTCATCCGAACCGATTAATACATCATAATCTTTTGAAATGTTCAAAGACTGATCTACAACTAAAGGATAAGTTACACCTTGAATTCCGCCTTGGTTCTGTGGAGTTTGTAACCATTTCCAATGTGAAAATTCTGAATCAGTTGAGGCTCCGATTACTACTGTGTTACGAGCTGCAAATTCGGCTGCTTTATCTTCAAAAGCAATCAATTCTGTTGGGCATACAAATGTAAAATCTGCTGGATAAAAGAAGAAAACTACATATTTTTCTCCTTCAAACTGTTTCAATGAGAAATTTTCTACAATTTCTCCTCCGTTTACTACGGCTTTAGCGTTAAACGCCGGTGCTTTTTTTCCTACTAATACTGACATATTCTATTCTTGTTTTAAGTTGTTATTATTTTATGTTACAAAAGTAAAGATTATAAATATGTAATCAAAACAAAAACACATAGAATATATTTATTAATAAATAGGTTTATTCTATATAAATGCTATTCCTTATATATTAAAACTGTTGCATAAACTGCAATACCTTCTTTACGACCCACAAAGCCCATTTTTTCAGAAGTGGTTGCTTTAATTGAAATTGTATCAGAGTCAACACCCATCACTTCAGCCAAACATTCTTGCATCGATGGTATGTGAGGCTTTATTTTTGGTTCCTCGGCACAAACAGTACAATCGGCGTTGCCAAATTCATAACCCTTTTCCCTAAGAATCAACATTGTATCCTTTAGAAGTATTTTGCTATCGATATTTTTAAATTCGGCAGAAGTATCGGGGAAATGAAAACCTATATCCCTTAAATTGGCAGCTCCTAAAAGTGCATCGCATAAAGCATGTATAAGCACATCTGCATCCGAATGTCCAAGTAATCCAAGCGAATATTCAATTTTGATACCTCCTAACCAAAGTTCCCTGTCAGCGGAAAACGTATGTACATCGTACCCGAAACCTACTCTTGGTATATTCATAATATGTAATTTAAAAAACGGTTGTATCAACCCTAAAGGTAGAATACAACCGCTCCATTTCTTTTCTAATATATTATTATTTTGTTTTCTTAATTATGATCCCGATAGCTATCGGGAGAATTCTTAATTATGAATTATTATTCTATTTCATCAGATTCTTTAATCCGAACACATCAAACGATAATGAGAATCTTAATGTCTGATCCAATGGATTTGATTGAGATGTTGAAATCACATATCCAGCATCTAACTGGAATATATTCAGTTTAAAACCTGCACCGGCTGTAAAATATTTACGGTTACCTTTGTACTCATTTTCATTAAAATAACCCGCTCTTACAAAAAATTGTTTATTGTAAGCGTATTCAGCACCTAATGACCACATAATCTCACGCATCTCTTCTGCCATTCCATCGGGAGCATCATTAAACGAGCGGAAAACTCCTGTTAAAGCTGACATGTTATTGAAATCGGTAGTATTATCGGGAGTTGGAACAAGTAGTTTATTTATATCAGCGCTTACCGAAATAGTTTGATATTCGTCTATAGGATAATCAAATGTAGTACCCAATCGAAGATTTGTTGGAATAAAATTACTTGAAACATATTCGTCGTAAGATATTTTCGAGCCAATATTTGAAATATTTAAACCAAAAGCCAGGTTGCCATTTCCCGTTGATAACGCTATTGGTAAACGATAATAAGCAGCTACATCGGCAGCTACAGAAAGTCCCGGGTACATTTCGGTGCCTCCTGAAAGATTCATACCATTATTCAAATCGGAATATATAAACCTAAGTGCAACCGATGCCGATAAATTATCAGATAATTTTTGTGAATATGCTCCATCTATAGCAAGTTCGTTAGGATGTGCAGAACCTTGTGGATAGCCTAATTGATCCATTAATGTGATGTCACCTAAAGAAAAATAACGCATGGACATACTTACAGCAGAAAAATCGCTGAATTTATAATAACCTGCTAAATAAGCTAAATCGATATCAGATACTAAACGACGTAACCATGGTGTATATGAAAGTGAGAAACCTGCATCGCTTTCCATAAAAACATATTTAGCCGGATTCCAGAATTGTGAATTTACATCAGGCGTAGAAGCGGCACCAATGTCTCCCATACCACCTGCGCGGGCATCCGGGGCAATTGTTAGAGAAGGTACAGCTGTAATGATTGGATTATTTTCCTGAGCTTTTGAAATGAATGAACTTGAAATTACTGCAATAACTAAAAAAAAGATTTTTTTCATTTTAAGAAATTTATATTTTGACTCCAAAATTACTATTTTTTTATAAAGTTGATGAATAATGTAATTGTCTTTTAAACTTTATTATTCAATTACTAACATTTTATTGATTTTCGAATACACTTCCGTTTCATTGAATTTAATGGTCACGCGGTATAAATAGATTCCTGTTTTTACTTTTATTCCATCTGAGGTATTTAAATCCCATTCAATATTGTCGGCAGTTGATTGTGATATCGACCATATTTTACGACCGGATAAATCAAATATTTCTACATTGGTATTTAATATTGTTTCAGGTCGATCGTGATTTACAACAATTCGGGTGCTTATTTTTGCAGGATTAGGATAATTTGAAATTGAAAAAATTTCAGGTGTTAATCCTTTTACTACCTCGAATTCTATTGTTTTTGATGAAGAGTTGTTAAGTAAATCCCATACTCTGAATGTCAGAATATGTTTACCTTCTTCCATTTCAGGCAGTTTATATTTAATAGTGCCAGCTTTATAGTTGTTAACCGTTGTTTCAAAATAATCGTTTAATAAATATGCTTTTGCAGGATCTTCATCTATCGTCAATAAAATATCATGTCCAATTCCACTGCCAACACAATTTACGCCATTTAGATCTGATACATTGGCCATAAAAAGTGGTTTTTCATTTACTTTGTCACCTGATTTAAAATTAAGTGAATTCAAATACATGTCAATAATTGGTCCTTCAGTTTCATA
>CAYNHC010000014.1:0-5411 GCA_964396705.1 uncultured Paludibacter sp. | reverse complement strand
ATTTTGTCATAAAAAATGCCATTCAAAATACCATTGAATCCGGTTACTTTATTTCCGTTTTCGTCAGCAATATATCCCTGAAGGGAACCGATTGACATGGCTCTGAGTGTGTCGTTTCCGAAAGTAGTACTTCCATTTATTTTGCTTGTAATTATTTTATACGTGGTGGGATAATTCATTTGTACAGCCGGATCGCCCATGTAAACGTAGCATAATTTATTAATCTCAGTTCCAACATTGTTTTTTGCTTTCGCAATAACTTCACCTATTCCATAATGCTTTCCATTTTTATTTTTGAACAGATTTTCACAAACCAGTTTATTGATTGTCATATTCTGGGATGCATAAACTGGTCGTGCTGCTGATAAAATTCCAATTCCACCACCTACAGGATTTAAAACTACCTGTTCACCTGCCGAAACAATTTCTCTGTCGAATTGTAGAAAATCGCAGGTCGCACCTATCCAGAGTGGTAAATTTTGATTTGATAACTGTTTAATATCATTCGTATTCAATATCAACTCGTTAGTCCAGCCGGTATAACCAGCATGTCCTGTGTAGTTAAGTAAAAACAGTCCTGAATGCAACAGATTTAAAAACTGAGTACGTGCTACAGGGTAAGTCTCACCACTTGCCGAAACTTGTTGTTGATAAGCATCAAGATAAATTTTGTTTATTTGGTAAGATGGGTTAACTCGACTAATTGATGATGCAATACTGTCAGCTTGTTTCATGTGTAATGCACCATCTCCATCATCAGCCAGAAAGCATAGTTGATTTTTCCAGTTGCCTTTTCGGGTATTTTTCATGTAGCCGATAGTTTTGTTTACTACATCAGTAGCTTCACTTGCTGATTTCACAGGAAAACGCCCCACACCAATGTCAAGCAAATGTGCGGGTATTTGTGAACCCTCATTATCATCTAAAAATGCAAAGAAATCATCTGTTACATAAGACAAGGTTTCAGATAAGGAATTTTCTGCCTGATAGGTCAGAATGAATTTTTCGCCTGAGTTAGGAATTAAATCACGGTTGTCAAATGAACCACGACCAAACAATAAAAGATATTTAGGATTATCTTCGGTATTATTAGTTTCGTTTGCTCTTTCGTACAGCATTTTCATTAACCAACGGTAAGCAGATGCGTCTGGTGTGCCCGAAGAAAATTCATTATATACCTGCTCAGTTGTTGTTACAGCTACAGTTAAATCATCTAAATCTCTGTGTGCTTGCGCTAATGTTTCGGCCTGAGGTAGAAAATCCGGATGAGTTATGATTACAAAGTCAACAGGTTGAATTGCATGTAAGTTTTGGTTATTTACTGTTCCGATAATATCTGGTTTTGGATAACCGGAAGATGTAGGGTCGATGGCCAGATAGTTTTTTACTTCATTTCCACTGTCGGTAAATGTGAGTTTTCCGTCCGTTTTTTCGGTTGTTATTCTGTATATATTTTGCTGGTCGGTAATATCCCAGATTTGAACATTGTCACCGGCATCAGATAGTTTATACTGATTGTTTGAACTATATCCGAGGTAATCAACGTTTTGAAATTGCATTACATTCCCACTCATTTTAAGTAATCTGCGAGTGTTAACTTCTATATAATTTAAATAACCAATAGAAGTGTTAGTGGGTTTGTTAAATGTTAGATTTAAATTTAGCGCATCTTTTGTGGGTGTGAAAGAGTATAAGCCATTAGCAGCTTTTCCTTTTTCGTAAAAGTCACCATCTGTTTTTTTTGCAACTGTTAATGTCTTAGTTTGTGCACCATCAAGACTTAAACTGAAACTTGATGCCAAAGTTGAAGCTGCAGCTACATCTAACCTTATTTTAGTAGAATTACTCAACTTAATATTGGGCGAATTGAAAGTGAGATTTAATGTTGTTGATTCTGCAAAAGCTTCACCATAAAACTCTTTTCCAGAATTTGATAGATTTGTTAATTCCTTCTCGTAAACCTGATAGTCAGTAAATTCTTCTATTGGATAAACTGTTGCGGATTGATTGATTATAGTCGCTTTTGATTCAATTTTTTTACCAATGCCGGCATCTGATGAAACAAAATAATATCCATATTCCGAATAGGGATTTACAACATGTGTGAACATTCCTTTCGAAGCATCGTAAGCCCAACGATTGATACCCTGAGCATAGAATAAAACATAATCTCCACTATTAAAAACTCCATCCGCCCCTTTGTTCATATAAATGGAGACTTCGGGTAAATCATCAATTTTTGGCGTTAAAAAACTCTGATTTAACATAGCTCCACCATATCCGAAAATACGAACATTTGCAGGTGAAACTCCCATAGAATGTAAATCTTCATATGTTAACTTATAAACTCCGGAGTTTGCAATTCTTATTTTTACGAATTTGCCCTGAGCAAGTGTAGAAGTAGTTGTAAAGGTGTGTTTTGTGGCTGATGCTACTTTTTTTAAAGATTGTTTTTTGTTTATTTTTAATGTAAATGATACAAGTCTTAAATATTCGTTTTCTTTTTTAATTAAAGGTAAAATGCTAATATTTAAGTAATTTGTCCTGTTTTCAGTAAGAACGTTAGTTTCAATTGCAATGTCTTTACCCAAATTAAATTCTCCAAGGAGCTGTAACTCTTCTTCTTTAGTGATTTTTTGATAAACAGGGTTTTCAATCAAGGTCTCATAACTGAAACCCTGCTCTGATTCAATTCTTTTAACTACATAAGGCAGAAAATTTTCGTTAGGATATTTAGCATCTTCAAATGAAAGTACTTTCTTTATCGTTGAAGGTGTTTTCCATACTTGTAAACTATTCCATTTTAATGAAATAGTAGATTCAATAACACTTTGAGCTGTTAAAACAGTCGTTATTAAAAGTAGTGAAAATATAATTATTAGTTTATTTTTCATTGATATATTATCCTGATTTTTTAGTATGAAATTTGAAAACCAAACGTTTTTTTAATTTAATTATTGTGTTTGCATGTAATAATGCCTAATTACTTAATATGGAAGTCAAACATTTTATTTTCAAAAATATATCCTTCTAAACGATCTCCCACTGCTACTTTTCCCACACCTGCGGGTGTTCCTGTAAAAAGAATATCGCCAATTTTCAAAGTAAAGAAACGGCTGACATAGGCGATAAGTTCATTAACAGGGAAAATCATTTCAGCAGAATGTCCATTTTGAACAGTATTACCGTTCAAATCGAGATGAAAATGAATGTCTTGAACATTTGCAATTTTTTCAACAGGTAAAAAATCGCCAATTACTGCGGAATTATCAAAAGCTTTACAAATTTCCCATGGTTTTCCTTCTGCTTTCAGTTTTCGTTGAAGATCACGGGCAGTAAAATCAACTCCCAAACCAATTTCCGAATAATACCGATGAGCAAATTTGGCATCAATATTTTTTCCTAAACGATTAATTTTTATAATCAACTCTGTTTCGTAATGCAGTTCATTCGAAAAATCGGGGATATAAAAGGGTTTGTTGTTTTTCAATAAAGCTGTATCGGGCTTCATAAAAACTACCGGTTCGGCAGGATGTTTTGAGTTAAGTTCTTTATTGTGTTCGACGTAATTTTGTCCGATAGCGAATATTTTCATGGTTATAAAATTATTGTTTCTTTTTGCAGTTCTCACATTCTTCTATTGCATTCAATCTGTTAAACATAACTGCAAGATGTGCGTATATAGATGTATTTTGTACGATTACTTTTTCCGGAACGCGAATCCTGTAGGGCGTAAAATTCCAGATTGCCTTTATTCCACCCTCTACCATTATTTCAGAAACTTTTTGAGCTTTGTCAACCGGAACTGTTAAAATGCCAATATTTACTCCGGTTTTTTTTTGTAACTCGGGAAAACGTTCTATATGATGAATTGGAATTCGGTTGATGCTTGTACCTGATAATTCGTATTTCGTATCAAATCCGGCTACTATCTCTAAACCATATTGAGTCATACCATGGTCGTGCATCAATGAACTACCCAGACTACCCACCCCAAATAAAAATGCCTTGTGCGAATCGGTAAATCCAAGAAAATTTTCTAAAACATGCACCAATTCCTTAATGTCATACCCAACTCTTGTTTTACCTGAAATCTGAACATATGAAAGGTCTTTTGCAACCATCGATGCATCAACAGCAATATTTTTTGCTATCTGAGTTGAAGAAAGATATAATTCACCTTCTTTCAAAACAAGTTGTGCATAAGCTAAATACCAAGGCAATCGTCTCAATGTAGGCTCGGGAACATAAAACTGATAAGTAAGTTGATTCTCTGACATTTTCACGTTGATTATGAGATTTAAAATGCAAAAATAATCATTTTTTTGGTTTACGCATCTATTGAAATTATTAAATACCCTGTATGTAGTTTTTTAGCAATGTTTCAATCGTTTATTAGATAAAATGTTTAACTTTGCATGATTTTTTTTTAAAAATTAATTTTCAGATTTATTTATATAAATTATTATATTTCAATTTATTATGGAGTACAATTTCAGAGAGATAGAACAAAGATGGCAGCAAATTTGGAATGAAAACAAAACGTATAAAACAGATGTTAATCCACTGAAACCAAAATATTATGTGCTTGACATGTTTCCATATCCTTCTGGAGCAGGTTTGCATGTTGGTCACCCACTTGGTTACATTGCGTCTGATATTTTCAGCAGATATAAACGTTTACAAGGCTTTAATGTGCTTCACCCAATGGGTTATGACGCTTATGGACTTCCTGCAGAGCAATATGCTATTCAAACGGGTCAACATCCTGCTGTAACTACTAAAATCAATATTGCACGCTATCGCGAACAGTTAGAAAAAATTGGTTTTTGCTATGATTGGGATCGCGAAATTCGTACTTGCGAACCTGACTATTATAAATGGACTCAGTGGGCATTTGTTCAAATGTTTAACCATTATTTTGATAATAGCTTGCAAAAGGCTCAGCCAATTACTGAGTTGGTAAAACAATTTGAGGTTTCGGGAACTGAAAATATTCAGGCTGTTTGTACCGAAGAGTTGATTTTTACTGCTGAAGAATGGACTGCGAAATCGGAAAAAGAACAACAGGAAATACTTCTTAATTATCGTATTGCTTATTTAGCAGACCTAAAAGTGAATTGGTGTCCTGCGCTTGGAACCGTTTTGGCAAACGATGAAGTGAGCGAAGGACTTTCGGTTCGTGGTGGTCATCCCGTGGAGCAACGAGTTATGCGCCAATGGAGTTTGCGTGTATCAGCGTATGCGCAACGTTTGCTCGATGGTTTAGATAAAATTGATTGGACCGAATCGCTAAAAGAAACTCAGAAAAACTGGATTGGACGATCTGAAGGTGCTGAACTTAAATTCGAAGTGAAAAATCAGGATTTGAGCTTTGAAGTATTCACAACAAGGGCTGATACTATTTACGG
>CAYNHC010000013.1:1478-25653 GCA_964396705.1 uncultured Paludibacter sp. | reverse complement strand
AGGTAGATGCCTTTCGGCATTTTAGTGTTGCATAATTTCATTTTTGATAAAAAAAATATATTTTCTATTGTGTCTAATGTGGTTTAAATCTTATTGCTTGACCGAAAGGGATAAGCAGTTATTATTATTCCTTTGTCACATATCAAATTAATTATACATTCATCTCCATGGAAGAATTTTTCCCATTAGTAGATATAAATGGCAATGTTATCGGAAAATCAACCCGAAAAGAATGTCATTCAGGCTCATTTTTACTGCATCCTGTAGTTCATTTACATGTATTCAACTCAAAAGAAGAGCTTTATTTACAAAAACGAGCCTTGAATAAAGATATACAACCCGGTAAATGGGATACATCAGTTGGTGGTCATGTAGATTATGGAGAAACTGTAGAACAAGCCCTGATAAGAGAAGTACGTGAAGAACTTGGTATAATCGATTTTAAGCCGGTATTTATGATACGTTACCAATTTATTTCGGACAAAGAAGCCGAGCTTGTAAATAGTCATTATACCATTTATAATGGCAACATAAATCCCGATCCCGGAGAAATATCTGAAGGTAGATTTTGGAAGATTGAAGAAATATTGTCCAACATTGGAAAAAATATTTTCACACCTAATTTTGAATTTGAATTCAGCAGATTGTTTGATGAAAAATTATTCCCATTTTCAAAATAATCAAAACTGACAAAATATAAAAAAGGCTATCATTAAAATTGATAGCCTCTTTATTATGGAATTTATTTTTTATGATCAACCTGTTCCAACTCAATCATTAAAAAGTCCTTTGGTATTCTTTCGCCAACTGCCACATTAATTTTTTTAATTCGTGCAGTAAAAGGCATAAGAATTCGGTTTCGCATTTTCATTGCCTCCACAATTAATATAAGTTCTCCTTCTTTTACAATATGTCCCTCTTTAATGGGTATTTGAACGATTGTTCCGGGTATAAACGACTGAATTTCATAAGGATTTGGATCAACCCAAACTTTTCTATTCAGATATTTCTTTGTAAGAAGAGTCTTATATTTTCGCGCTGTTACGGCAAATTGCACATAATCAGGTGTTTCTTTCTTCATATTTGCTTAAATTTTGAAAATTTACGATTCGTCACACGTCAAAACGGAGGAATACCGTGTTTTTTTGCAGGACGGTGATCGTCTTTATTTTTTGAAACACTCAGCGAATGCAACAGTAATTCACGGGTTTCATTCGGCTCAATAACTGCATCGATATATCCTTTAGCAGCAGCTACAAATGGATTAGCAAATTTTTCAATATACTCTTTCACTTTTTGTTGACGCATTGCTTCTTCATCTTCGGCTTCCATAATTTCTTTGCGGAAAATGATATTGGCAGCACCTTCTGGTCCCATTACAGCAATTTCAGCTCCGGGCCATGCAAACATAAAGTCAGCGCCAAGGTGACGTGAGTTCATAGCAATATAACCTCCACCATACGCTTTACGTAAAATAACTGTAATTTTTGGCACGGTTGCTTCGGAATAGGCGTAAAGCATTTTAGCACCATGACGAATTACACCTGCATGTTCCTGATCAACTCCTGGTAAATAACCCGGCATATCTTCGAGTGTAACAATAGGGATATTGAATGCATCGCAGAAACGAATAAAACGTGCTGCTTTGTCAGAGGCATCACAATCGAGTACACCCGCAAGGTACATAGGTTGATTGGCAACAAAGCCTACAGTATCACCGCTCATACGACCAAAACCAATTACAATATTGGGTGCCCAAAGTTCCTGAACTTCAAGAAATTTTGATTCATCGGTGAGAGCAAAAATTACTTCACGAACATCATAAGGTTGTTTTGGATCGGATGGTATAATATTTTCAATATTCTTTCTGTAAGAGGGTTTCATTGGCTTAACCTTTGTAGCCTTCACCTGATTGCTATGAGGAATCAGCGATACAAGTTCCTTTATCTGATTAAGACATTCTTTTTCGGTAAGCGCATAGAAATGTGCATTTCCGGTAATTTCAGCATGAACTCTGGCACCTCCAAGGTCTTCTTGCGATATTTTTTCACCCAAAACTGACTCGATTACATTTGGTCCGGTAATAAACATTTTCGAAATGTTTTCAACCACAAAAACGAAATCGGTAAGCGCAGGAGAATAAACAGCTCCACCGGCACATGGTCCCAGAATAACAGAAATTTGAGGAATTACACCCGATGCCATAGTATTGCGGTAGAAAATTTCACCATAACCGGCTAATGCACCGATACCTTCCTGAATACGTGCTCCTCCGGAATCGTTGATACCAATACATGGTACCTTCATTTTCATGGCATGATCCATAATTTTTGTGATTTTACGGGCATGTTTTAGTCCTAACGAACCTCCCATAACTGTAAAATCCTGAGCGTATATACAAACCGGAGCACCATTAATGTTTCCTGTTCCGGTAATTACACCGTCGCCCGCCAAAACTTTGTTTTCCATCCCGAAATTTGTTTCTTCATGTTCTACAAATAAATCATATTCGTAGAATGAATTCGCGTCTAACAATGCAAGAATACGTTCACGGGCAGTCATTTTACCCATTGCTACTTGTTTCTCAATGGCTTTGTCACCTCCACCCTTTTCAACAATAGCTTTTTTCTGACGTAATGCAAGAATGTTTTTCTTTAAAGTCATAACTGATTTTTTTTATTGAAATTAAAGTAAATTAATAAATTTGCAATCCCTTTTTTGGCTGCAAAAAATACGGTGCAAAAATAGCACTTAAATCGGTAAAATGCGCAATTTCCAGATAAAAGATATTTTCTAAATGCCTAAACTTTTATTTTTCAGATATTTAATCGTTTTCTTTTTTACTGAATTAAATCCGGGAGTGTAGTCTGAGGAGTTAGCATTTTCGAGATAGGCAAGTAATTCTGGAATAAATCCGGGTTCGTGGTCGCAATATTTGCAAAGGATTTTCATCGAGTACACCTGATGCGAAACATCTGACCGGGAAGAAATCATCCAGTCGAACAAATTGTTAATCAGTTCAACCGAAAGATCATTTGGAATCTCGAAATTATTCATTAATGACAACAAAGCTCTGAGCGTTCCACTGTGTTTTTCTACAGGAATTGCTTCAATAATTCTTTGCTTCATCATTTCGGTAAACAAATCCGGATGTTTTCTGCTGATTTTATCACAAGCCCAACCGGCACGCCAGGCTACCTTTTTATCATCATCGAACATCAAAGCAAATAATTCTTCAAAACCCGTCTCGCTTTTGAGCGTATTTTGAATAATAATATCAATATAACCTAATGAATCAGGATTTATAAGTTGTTCGCGTAAATTCATCATGAATTTCAGGATTTCGATAGATCTTTATGGAGAAAGAAATTAGCTTATCATAAAAATTAATGAGATACTAATATTATCATCAAAATTTACGGCATTGCATTTTCATATTTTCTAAATTTCTAATTTCTACTACCTGAAAACAATATCAGTTATTACTTCAGTGCCCACGTGTTTATTGAGAGAGTTTTTAATTTCTTCACGAGATAAAAACAAATCGTGTCGCAGAACAGATGAGTTTATTGCAACATAAAGAACTCTTCTTTTTATTATGAGCTCTGTGGTATATTGTACAATAGTTTCACCAAGAATTACCGGCCAGGCATCAATTAATCGCTTTTCGTATAATTGTTTATCTAAATGATTGGTTTTTAACACCTGAAAAATAACATCACGCAATATTTCAGTATTTTTCTTCCTCATTTTATTTTCTCAATTTCAGCATCTGACCAACTTTAGCACCTTGTGTATAAGGCATTTCATTCAGTTTGTATAAAGATTCAAGTTGAATACCATATTGCTGCGAAATACTATGCATCGATTCTCCTGCTTTCACTTCGTGTAAAGGATACTTTTTATCAGCAATTCTCTTTTTGGACTGAAGATAAACTTTTTCACCAGCAGTTAAAATTTCGTTGGGCATAACATCGTTATAAAACCGCAAATTATCTTCATCAATATTAAATTCGTCGGCTATGCTACCATAAGTATCACCTGCTACTACAACTACATAACGTATTTTATTGTTTTTAAATACCTTATGATTATTAAACGCTTTTATAGATGCCAAAGATTTCACTTCCTTCACTTCTTTAGTTTCCCTCTCTTTCGATTGTGAAGTAATTATATCAGTTTTGCTCTGAGCAATATCAAATTGGTGCAGATCATAATTTTCAATAAGCGAAATAAGTTTATAGGCATAAGACGGATCGGTAGCATAACCGGCTTTTTTTAAACCATGTGCCCAACCTTCGTAATCAGTTTTACTCAATTCGAATAATGAGGCGTACCAAGTACGTTTTTTTATAAATAACGAATGATCTTCGTATGAATCAATTACCTTATCATATTTCCTGAAACACTCATCTTTTTTGTCATCGTCCATATATACTTTATCGCCCTGCCACTCGGCACATTTAATTCCGAAATGATTATTAGAATTAATTGCCAACCAACTTTGACCGGCCGAAGATTCAAGTAATCCCTGCGCTAAAATTATGCTTGCCGGTATTCCATGTTCCATTTGTTGCTTTACTGCCAGCTGACTATATTTTTCAATGTAATTCTTATATTCCTTATTAAGGGTTTGAGCATTTGTTAACGTACTGAATAACAACACGAATAATAGCGGAATGAAAAATTTGATTTTTGTGAACATAATGGAACAATTAAATTATTTATTGCAAATTTATAACTAATTTGCAAAATAAACGTTTTTGATTTGATTATTTTATATTTTTGTCATGAATGAAGGTGTCACTTTTATCATATAAAATGATACAAAATGCTAATAATGAGATAAATTAATATAAATATTATGCAACAAAAAATTATTGAAACAAAGGTAACCCAATGTTCTTACGAAGAATTGAGCGATGATTACAAGAAATTAGTAGATGAATCAAAAATTCAGGTAGAAAAGGCTTATGCCCCTTATTCCGGTTTTCATGTGGGAGCAGCATTGTTACTCGAAAACGGCAAAATTTTCGCAGCCAATAATCAGGAAAATTCTGCTTATCCTTCGGGACTTTGTGCCGAAAGGGTTGCCATGTTTTATGCCAATGCACAATATCCCGAAACTCCTGTAAATGCTCTCGCCATTGCCGCATTTACCAACGGCGAATTTATTAAAAACCCCATTTCTCCCTGTGGAGCATGCAGACAGGTTTTACTTGAATCGGAAACACGCTTTAATAAAGATATTGTTTTAATACTTTATGGAACCGAACAAATTTACATTATTAACAATGTAAAACAAATGTTACCACTCTGTTTCGAAAAGAGCAGTTTGAACTTAAATTCAAAATAATTATTCACTTTTTTATAATTAAAAATTTGCCCAACCTGATTTTTTTTTATATCTTGCGGAAAATTTTTAATTATTATCTTAAAATTTAAATAGTAATGGGTAAGAGTAAATTTGAAGTTGAATATACGTTCAAAAAGGGTTCTTTACCAATATTATGGAGTTCAGTAAGTACGCCTCTCGGACTTTCGGAATGGTTTTCGGATGGTGTAACAGTTGTTGATAATGAATATACGTTTCTTTGGGACAGAAATGATCAAACAGCCAACCTGATATTTAATAAAAGCAATAATGCAATTCGGTTTCAATGGCAAGAAGATGAAGGAACTGACTTTTATTTCGAAATGAAAATTGTCAGTATAGAACTCACCGGCGATATTGCACTTTTTGTTACCGATTTTGTTGATAGCTCAGAGATTGACGCAAGTAAGTTATGGTGGAATCATCAGGTAGAAATATTACGACGCAAAACAGGAATGTAATAAAGTCATTGGAATATTGTAAATATTTACAGAAATATAAGCTGCTCAATAAAATGAGCAGCTTTTTCATTTTTATATAACTTACTGATTAGATTTAATTTAAACTTATTTGGCATTACATACAGTTGATAATTAAATTTTTTGGTGTAATTTTGTTCCCTATTTTCTCCTTTGCATATGTTTAAAAAAATCGACTTATACTTATTCAAACGTTTTGCAACACTGCTACTGATGACATTTCTCATCTGTATCTTTATCTTGTTGATGCAGTTTTTGTGGAAACATTTTGCCGAACTTGTAGGTAAAGGAATTGGAATATCTGTACTAGCCGAATTCTTTGTCTATGCCATTTTTTCGTTGGTTCCCCTGGCGCTTCCATTAGCTATTTTGCTGGCTTCGCTGATGACATTCGGTAATCTGGGCGAGAATTTCGAACTTACAGCAATGAAATCGGCAGGCATTTCACTTTTCAGAATTATACGTCCATTAGTCCTTTTTATAAGTATAATTAGTGTAGGCGCCTTTTATTTTTCAAATATTGTTATGCCTATTTCACAAAAAAAACTGTGGACACTTATATTTTCGTTAAAACAAAAATCGCCTGAACTTGACATTCCCGTTGGAGAGTTTTACAGTGGCATTAATGGCTATAATCTGTATGTTAGAGAAAAAGAAAACCATTTGTTGAAAGATTTGATGATTTACAATTTTTCGAATGGATTCAATAATGCTACTGTTATGGTTGCTGATTCGGGAAGAGTCAATCTTACTGAAGATAAGAAATTTTTAATGCTCACTCTATACGATGGTGAGAGTTTTGAAAACCTTAAAAAACAAATCATAAACAGTTCATCATCAAGTATTCCTTACCGACGCGAAACATTTAAACTAAAAGAAATGTTACTTGATTTTGATTCTGATTTTTCTCGACTCGACGAATCGATACTTGATGACCAGTATGTAAGTAAAAATATACAGCAATTATCCCAATCAATCGATTCGGTGAATAAAATTCTGAATATCAGAAGCAACGAACTTGCAAAAGATGTAGTTGAACATAAATATTTCGGACGTGAATATGCACCTAACCGGTCATTGGAAGTGAGTCCGAATATCAAAATTAATGATTACAATCCTGATTCACTATATCTTAAACTTGATGCATCAACAAAAGTTCAGGCAATAAGCTACGCCAGGCAACGAGCCCGCGAAATGAGAGATCAGGTTCAGTATAATATTATCATGTTGGGTGAATCAAAATTTTATGTAACCCGGCATCAAATTGAATGGCACAAAAAACTGACTTTGTCGTTTGCCTGTCTTATTTTCTTCTTTATTGGTGCACCTTTGGGAGCCATCATTCGTAAAGGTGGCTTGGGAGCTCCTGTTGTAATATCTGTGATAATGTTTATCATTTATTATATCATCGACAATACAGGTTTCAAAATGTCGCGTGAAGGACTTTGGACTGCATTTGAAGGTATGTGGTTAAGTTCAGCAGTTTTATTGCCTATTGGTATTTTTCTCACCTATAAAGCAGCTGTTGATGCCACTTTGTTTAACGGCGAAGAATACATTAAAATTCTAAAAAAAATCAAATATAAATTCAATACCTTGATTCATAAAAATGTTAACACATGGGATGAAACCAAGGAAATATAAATAATAAAATGGAACAAATATTAAATACAATAGATCAGGCCATTAAAGATATAAAAGATGGCAAATTAATCATTGTTGTAGATGATGAAGATCGTGAAAATGAAGGTGACTTTATTTGCGCAGCTGAGAAAATTACACCCGAAATGGTAAATTTCATGACAAAACATGGACGAGGCGTTCTTTGTGCACCTTTAACTGAAGAACGATGCGATGAGCTTGAACTCGAAATGCAAGTTGATAAAAACACATCGTTTCATGCCACACCTTTTACAGTAAGTATCGATAAACTTGAAGGTTGTACCACCGGTGTATCAGCGGTTGATCGCGCTGCAACTTTTTTAGCCCTTGCAGACCCTACTTCAAAACCCGATACTTTCGGCCGACCGGGTCATGTATTTCCGTTACGTGCCCGCTCTAAAGGAGTTCTTCGCAGAGCAGGACATACCGAAGCTGCGATCGATTTTACCCGATTGGCAGGTTTATATCCCGCGGCTGCACTTATCGAAATAATGAATGATGATGGATCAATGGCTCGTTTACCCGAACTTCTTGAAATCTCTAAAAAATTTGATATAAAAATTGTATCGATAAAAGATTTGATTGCCTACCGGTTAAAATTCGAATCTCTGGTCGAAAAAGGAGAAAAAGTAAATCTTCCGACAAATTACGGTCATTTTAAATTAATGCCATTCAAACAATTATCGAATGGAATGGAACATGTTGCAATCATTAAAGGTGAATGGGAAGAAGACGAAAGCATCCTTGTACGGGTACATTCTTCTTGTGTAACGGGTGATATTTTTGGTTCGATGCGTTGTGAATGTGGCGAACAACTACATAAAGCCATGCAATTAATTGAAAAAGAAGGAAAAGGCGTAATTGTGTATATGAATCAGGAAGGACGCGGGATTGGATTGATGAATAAGATTAAAGCATACAAACTTCAGGAAGAAGGTCTTGATACAGTAGATGCAAACTTACATTTGGGTTTCAATGCAGATGAACGCGACTATGGAGTGGGTGCACAGATTTTACGCGAATTAGGAGTAAAAAAACTGAGACTCATGACTAACAACCCTGTAAAACGCATTGGACTCGAAGCGTATGGACTAACAATTGTTGAAAATGTACCGATAATTATTGAACCAAATCCACATAACGAATTTTATATGCAAACTAAAAAATTGCGTATGGGACACAATTTGAAATACGATAAGTAGATTTAAGTAACAGGAATAATTAATGTCGTAAATTTACAAAGAAAGATTTTTTGAACGCAACGTCGCAAAGCCACGAAGGCACAACGAAAGATGTTTTTTAGCGACTTAGCGCCATAGCGTCTTCGCGTTCAAAATAAGATATTATTTTTTTCACATTACTTATTCACTATTATTTCATTTACTATTTTCTCATTTTCTCATTTTCTATTTTCTCTATTTTCTCAATTTTTTTGAATAACAGTTAAAAATGAAAACTGCATTTATTACAGGAACTACTTCAGGCTTTGGAAAAGCATTTGCGCACCGATTAGCAAAACTTGGTTACTCGCTCGTCATTACCGGTCGTCGTAAAGAAAAGTTAGATGAACTAACACAAGAGTTGAAAAGTGAATATTCTATTGATGTTTTACCTTTATGTTTCGATGTTCGTGACAAAAACGAATGTAAAGTTGCGATTGAAACTTTACCAACCAATTTCAACAAAATTGATTTACTTGTTAACAATGCAGGTTTGGCCGCAGGTGCAGCTCCTTTCGATGAAAGTTTAGAAGACGATTTCGAAAGAATGATTGACACAAATATAAAAGGTCTGATTTATATCACTAAACTGATTGTTCCTCAAATGATTGAACGCAAGTCAGGTCACATTGTAAACATATCGTCGATTTCCGGCATCGAAGTTTATCCCAACGGGAGTGTTTATTGCGCAACAAAACATGCAGTAAATGCCATCACCAAAGGACTTCGCATCGATTTGGTAAAGCATGATATAAAAGTCAGCTCAATTTCGCCGGGTATGGTCGAAACTGAGTTCTCGTTGGTTCGTTATCATGGCGATAATGAAAGAGCCAAAGCCGTTTACAAAGGTATTATTCCTTTAAATGCCGAAGATATTGCAGATGCACTTGAATTTATTGTAACCCGTCCATCGCACGTAAGTATAAATGATATTCAAATTAACCCATCACAACAAGCAAATACTTACGTTACAAACCGAAAAGAATAGATTTTTACCCATAAATTTATATTTGTTAATCATTTTGATTATAAAATATTAGAATAATTTAAAATATCTAAAAAATATTACTATTTTTGTGTGTACTTTTTTTTAAAAGGCTACAGAATAAAAATGAATTTTTGCTGACACACGGCAATAATTAAATAAATTTTTTTGCAAAATGAACCCACTTGATATTAACAAGGAATCAGAAATTGTATCAACAGAGCCAACAGTTACCAATGAGCAACTTCCAGTTGAAAATACAATAATTGAACAATCAGAACCAGCTGATTTAATTGATAATGAAGTTAACACATCTGATAAAAAGGATTTGATTAATCAGTTAAAACAATTAATAGAAGGAGATGTAGAGGTTATTAAAAATGATGTTGAATCTATCAAACAGTTATTTTACAAAAAGGTCAAGGCTGAACATGATGAGAAGAAGAAATTATTGGAAGCAGACGGCGAAGCAGCAGAATTTATTCCTGAAAAAGACGATGACGAAGAAATCTTCAAATCATTACTGAACGAATATCGTATAAAAAAAGCAGCAAACACTGCAAAATTAGAACAGGAAAAGGAAAACAACTTAATACAGAAACAACACATAATAAACCAGTTAAAGAATCTGGTTGAAAGTAATGATGATGTATCAACACATATCAATGAATTTCGCGAATTACAAAAAAAGTGGAAAACGATTGGGCATGTACCTCCTGCTTCGACAACAGAACTTTGGAAGCAATTCAATGGTTATCAGGAATCTTTCTGGGATTTATTAAAAATAAACAATGAACTTCGCGAGTACGATTTCAGAAAAAATCTGGAAGCTAAAACGCTGATTATTGAAGCCGCTGAAAAACTGGCGAACGAAAGTGATATCATTTCCGCATTTCATCAGTTACAGAAACTACATGATGAGTGGCACGATTTAGGTCCTGTTTCACGCGAATTACGAGAAGATATATGGAATCGATTCAAAGATGCATCTACAATTATCAACAAAAAACATCAGGCTCATTTCGATGCAATTCGCAAATTGGAAGATGATAATATGCTTGCTAAAAATGCATTGTGCGAAAAAATTGAAACCTTTGACTTTAGTAAACTCAATAATTATAAAGCTTGGGACGATGCAACACAAACAATTATTACCTGGCAAGATGAATGGAGATCGATAGGTTTTGCGCCGCGTAAAGTAAATCAAAAGATTTTTGATCGTTACCGTAAGGCTTGTGACAGCTTTTTCGAAGCAAAAGCAGAATTCTATAAAGCTTCAAAAAACGTGCTAAATCAGAATTACGAAAAAAAGAAAGCTCTGTGTGAGCAAGCTGAAGAGTTAAAAGAAACTACTGACTGGAAAGAGTCTTCGAATAAACTGATACAGTTACAAAAAGAATGGAAAACAATTGGTCCTGTTGCCAAACGACATTCCGACGAACTTTGGAAAAGATTCATTACAGCATGTGATTATTTCTTCGAACAAAAAAATAAAAGCACTACCGGTCAACGAAATGTTGAAGTTGATAATCTGACAAAAAAGAAAGAATTGATTGCGAAAATCGAGTCTTTGGACATTCAGACAAATGCTCAGGATGCACTGGTTACATTACGCGAATATATTGCTGATTGGAACGGGATTGGTCATGTGCCTTTTAAAGAAAAAGACAAAATTTACAAAGAATACCGCGAAGCAATCGACAAGCAATTCGAAAAATTAAATATCGACGTATCGCAACGAAGATTAGACACTTTCAAAAACAATTTGAAAGATATGACTTCGAAAGGTGAAAATAAATTGTACCGTGAACGCGAAAAATTAGTTCGTGCTTATGAGCATTTAAAATCGGAAATAGCTACTTACGAAAATAACATTGGCTTTTTCACTTCGAATTCGAAAAAAGGTGGTGGTATGATAAAAGATATGGAAAGAAAAATTGAAGCATTAAAAGAAGAATCGAAATTGATTGAACAAAAAATCAATCTGATTGAAGAAAATATGTAACATCCTGAAACCCGAAATAATAAAACTAAAAAGTCTCTGTATCTTAAAAAATACAGAGACTTTTTTTTCCTAAACATGCTCTGATTTTATATTAAGAACACAAAAAAAATTTAAAGTCAAATGGATTGTTAAATACTTATGTTTTTCAAATATAAGTTTGTACTTTTGCAATCGCTTAGTAACATATAATGGAAATATTAATAACATAAAATTCAACAACATAACTTTCATGGATTGGTTTAACAATTTGATTTTCAAAGAAAGTATTGCGCAAATTATTTTACTTTATGCTTTTGTGATTTCTGGTGGAGTCATGCTTGGCAAAATAAAATTCTTTGGGATTTCCTTAGGCGTAACGTTTGTATTGTTTGTGGGAATTTTTGTCGGTCATTTTGGCTTCACTGTAAATGATGAAGTCCTGCATTTTGTACGAGAATTCGGGTTAATTTTATTCATTTTCTCCATTGGTCTTCAGGTTGGACCGGCCTTCTTTTCATCTTTCAAAAAAGGGGGAATGGTACAAAACTTATTGGCAGCTTCAGTAGTATTGCTAGGTGTTGGCATTACAATTATTTTGTACTATGCTTTTAAAGGTCAGATTACAATGCCAATGCTCGTAGGTATTCTCTCAGGTGCAGTTACAAACACTCCCGGACTTGGTGCCGCTCAGGAAGCATTAAAACAGTTACATGAGGCCGGTCATTTACCCGAAATTCCGCAAATTGCTTTAGGTTATGCAGTAGCCTATCCACTTGGTGTTGTAGGTATTATTTTATCGCTTATTCTCATTCGTGTTATTTTCAAAGTAAATTTCGAGAACGAGAATAAAAAGCTTCTCGAATTGAGAGCTTCCACTACAGAGACTACAAAAATTTTCTCTATCAAAGTTCAATCAAAAGCAATCGATGGAAAAAACTTACAGCACATCCGACAACTTATCGGTCGTCAGTTTGTAGTATCCCGCCAGCTTAGTAAGGGGAATTTTTCAGTTCCAAATGGCAAAACGATTATTTATAACGACGATATAATACTTGTAGTTTCGACCGAAGCCGATTCACAGGCTATTGTTGACCTTATGGGTGAACAGATTGATTATGACTGGAAAGAATCGGAAAATAAAATGATTTCGCGAAGAATAGTTATTACACGTGGAGTAATCAACGGAAAAACAATTGGTTCTTTGAAATTGCGAACAGTAAATGTAAACTGTACGCGCGTCATTCGTTCTGGTTTCGACCTGTTAGCAAATCCTGATTTGGTACTTCAGGTAGGCGACCGTGTAGTTGTAGTAGGAACTCCGGATGCCATTAAACGCGTTGAAGACATGCTCGGAAACACATTAAAACGACTTGACGAACCACACATTATCACCATTTTTGTTGGAATTTTCTTTGGAATTTTATTCGGAAGTATTCCATTATTTATTCCCGGAATGCCAATGCCGGTAAAATTAGGCTTGGCAGGTGGACCTTTGGTTGTTGCAATTTTATTAGGTCGATTCGGTTCAAAACTCAAACTTATCACATATACCACACAGAGCGCTAACCTTATGTTACGCGAAATTGGTATTACGTTATTCCTTGCCAGCGTAGGATTAGCTTCGGGTGGAAAATTTGTTGAAACTGTAATTTCTGGCAACGGATTAATGTGGGTAATGTGCGGTTTTATCATCACCACAGTGCCATTATTAATTGTTGGATTTGTAGGCCATAAGATATTACATCTGAACTATTTTAATTTAATGGGGATTTTATCAGGTAGCATGACTGATCCTCCTGCCCTTGCATATTCAAATGCAACTGCAGGAAACGATGCTCCTTCTATTTCTTATTCAACTGTATATCCTTTAACAATGTTTTTAAGAGTGGTACTTGCCCAAATATTGATACTTGCATTTGCTTAGCAAAACGAAAATCAAACTTCATAATCGAGGAGGTAGGGGGATTACTCTCCCGCCCTCTCATACCACTGTGCATGTTTTCGCACACGGCGATTTCGATTTGTATTTGCCGGAATAATTATTTCAGCTTTTTATTGCGGTGTTTATAATTTTTCAAAAACTCTCCCTTGGCTTTTCCATTATCAAAAGAACTAAACATTAATGGACGTAATTCAATAAAAGATCGCGTGTCTTTTCGGGCATCATAATTACTAACCCCCTGATATTCTATCTGATATAAAGCAGAATAAATCCCTGCACGACCTACACCATGATAACAATGAATTAAAACAGGATAATTTTCAGGATTATCCATAATTACAAAAAACGAGTCCAGGTTATTTTGAGTTGGTACCTGATCTGACTTAATATTAAAATAGTTAACCCCGGACAACTTTTCAACTGCACTTTTCTCCAAAATAACTTCTGATAAACTCTCGGGATTGTCATTTAAATTACCACATCCGGGACTGCGAAGGTCTATAACCGATTTGATTTTATATTTTTGTATATAATCGGGCAATTTCGATGGAGGAATTACACCCGATCTATACACTTTCTCATTTTCGACTGATCTAAAACGGTAATTGAAATGTACCTGATAGATGTACATTCCGCCGTTAATCAGGATAAATGCAATAACCAGTGAAATTATAAGTTTCTTTTTTGTTTTCATTTTTTTAGTTTTTATAAATTGAATTATAGGTTTGAATTTCATTTTGCGGATCTAACCGATGTGATATGATTCGGTCAAAATAATCCTGAAGAAATGCTTTGCAGTTTTTTTCAATAATTCTCATCGAATCGTTGGGTTGGTTGATAAGATTTTGAGTCATATCCTTGTCCCACTTATGATAAAAACCAATCGTTTTAGTGCCATCAAACTGACATATATAGTTTCCCTGAGCAAAATGATATGAAGTTCCTGAATAACCGATATAAAATGCATCATTTTTACTTTCCGAATCTGTAAGACTATTGCCCCAACTGCGAAAAGGTTTTGTATAACCGGTCAAATCCATAAGTGTAGGAAATATGTCAATTTGTTGGGTCCATTGGTTCTGTTCGCCTTTCAGACTATTGTCAGGTTTATAGAAGAGAATGGGTATGGCCGATAGATTTAACCGTTTTCTATATTCATCATAAGCTATTGTGTTACAATGATCTGCTGTAATTACAAATATCGTATTTTTATACCACGGCTGTTTTTTAGCTTCTTCAAAAAATTGTTTAATGGCATAGTCGGAATAAGCTATACACTGATGAATTTTGACAGTACCTTGAGGAAATTTCCCCTCATATTTTTTGGGGATTTTAAAAGGATCGTGTGACGATGCTGAAAATAACGTAGCCATAAAAGGTGACTCCTTCGAATTCAAAGTCTGACACATAAATGACATAAACGGTTCGTCCCAAATTGCCCACACGCCATCAAAATCAGCGTTATTATTATACTCTGTTTTTCCGTAATAATGTTTAAATCCCAGAATATTAGTAAATCCCAGAAAGCCCATAGATCCGTTGGGAGCTCCATGAAAGAAATTGGTGTCATATCCTTCTTCGTTTAATATCGAAACCATCGACTGTGTTTTTTGATTGGGATAATTGGATGAAGTATAAGCAGTTTTAAATGAGGGAATTCCTGCCAGAATCGAGGCCATCGCATGAATCGATTTGTATCCGTTCGCATAAGCATTGGTACAAATCAGGCTGTTATTTGCCAATGAATCGAGAAATGGCGTATAACTTTGAAAACCGGGTATGTTTGAATTTTTATTGAATGCACCAATATATTCGCGACCAAAACTTTCCATAATTAAAATTACAATGTTGGGCTGAGTCTGAATATGATGATTATAAAATTTTATTGGCTTAATATTTTTAGCGATATAATCCTGATCAACAAACTCAACTTTTTTGAAATTTTTCATTCCCATAGTTCTTATGATCGAAAATGGCGTATTCAAAACTACATTGGCAAGTTCTAACCGTTTCACATGCTTATTGGCATCCACCATATTTTTTGGTCTGGTGCTTTTTTTCAGGTCACCGCGAATACCGGCCACTAAACAAGCGGATAGAATCAGAAAAACAGGTATTGACATCAGAAAATACGATGGTTTTGAACTAATCTGAACTTGCTTTACCCTGACTAAATTATACAGGTAAATCCATAAAACAGAACTCAAAAAAAACAGCAAAAATATATGCCAGTAATTTTTAAGAAACTCAAAAAATAGCGTGGATTTATTGGATTCGTGCTGTATAACTTCAAAAACCGAACTCATAGATCGGGACATGTTAAATCGATAATATCCAAAATCCAGAAAATTAGTTGATAAAGCAACTAAGTTGGTGATAAAATAAATGTAAAAGAGAAGTTTTTGATAGCCTTTGTTGGTGTTTATCAAAAACGGCAAGGCTGACAGCAGAATAAAAAGCAGGTTTACATAAATAATGGCTGTTGTATCGAACGACAAACCATAATACGCTAATTCGAGAAACTCACCAATTGACTCAACATAAATTAAATCATGATTGTATATTGTAAATAATAATCGGGCTATAAAGTAAAAAATGTAAACTAATAATATCCTATATATCAATACTATAAACTCACTGTTACGATTCCACTTTAATATATTGGCAATGTTCATTTAAGTCTTTAAGTTCGTAAGTTTTAAAATAAAGTGTTTTACATCAAAACAAAGTAAAATGATATCATTTTTTTTATCAAAAATGTCATTTTAATAAACAAAGATAATATTTTATCTTACAATAATAAACATTGATGTTTTATGATGATTTTTGAAATAAACTTTAATATCAAATTATCGTTATATTAAAAAAAATAACAAAGAAATAATATATGGCATCAATAATTATTACCACACAAACTACCATCAATCAGCCCATTACAAAAGTATGGGAATACTGGACAAAACCAGAACATATCGTTAACTGGAACTTTGCATCTGACGATTGGCACTGTCCGACTGCTGAAAACGATTTACGCCCGGGAGGAAAATTCAACTATCAAATGGCCGCCAAAGATGGTAGCTTTGCATTTGAGTTTTGGGGAATTTACGACGTTATAGAAGACTTTAAGACCATTTACTCTACGCTCGGCGACGGTCGCAAAATGTGGATAGACTTTCGTGAAGACGGAGATTCTACTCATATCGAAGAACGATTTGAAGCTGAAACCGAAAACACAGTAGAATTACAAAAAATGGGTTGGCAGACAATTCTTGATAATTTTAAAAGATATGCTGAATCGGTAATTTAATGCGTTTCTTCAGTTATAATCTAATTTTGAGTACTCATTCAAAAAAAGAATTTATACGAAATTGAAGGAATAAAATTGAATAAACTTATCTTATAAAGCTTTAAAGGTTTAGTTAAATAAACGCCATTCTGATCGTGATTATCGTTTTCGTAATAATAATTATATGGATTAATATGATTGTAGGCATTGTAGAGGGAATAAGTCCAGATGGCTTTGTTCCCTTTTCTTGTTGTAACCGTGTGGTTTAAGCCCAAATCCAGGCGGTGATAATCAACCATGCGATCGCTGTTTTTCAATCCGTAAATTAATTCTGTACTTAGTTTTGAATTTGCTAAATCTATTGCATATAATTTACCAAGTGCAGGGGTGTAAGGATGCCCCGTTTGATACACCCAAACAGCATTGAATGTCCAGTTATTTTTCAATTTTCTGCTGATATTCAGAATAATATTGTGAGGTCTGTTATAGTCAAATTCGTAGGCGTTGCCACTGTTAATGTGCTCATACCTACGATTTGCCACCGACCAGGCATAACCAAGGTAACCAGTCCACTTTCCGGCATTTTTTCTTAAAACAAATTCAGCTCCATAGGCCAAACCTTCGCCGTTTGTTTCCATTTTGTTTTCAGTCCCTTGAATCCCCACCATATTTTCATACCCTTCTTTCAATGTGGCTAAATTGCTCATTTTCTTATAATAGACATTTATTTCGGTTGAATATTTCGCATCAAAGTACGAACTATTCCAACTTAATGATAACTGACGACTGGCTTGTGGAATAATTTTTATTGATGCCGGAAGCCATATTTCCTGTTTAAAAAATGCGCCCTGAGCAAAAACCAAATGAGAATTTTGGGTAACCCGCTGATAATTCAGACTCAGATTTTGTGACCCGGATATTTTATAACCCAAACTTAAGCGAGGCTCCCATGCATTGAACTTATTTCCATCATTCAGATAATGGACAAACCGGATCGAAGGTTGAAACAATAATCGTGAAAATAGCTGAATTTTATTTTCGAGATAGAGAGCCGATTCGAATGAACGAAATATTTCTCTGGGCTTATTATCAGCATCGTAAGTTGAGAAATAGTAACTGGGTTCATAGCTTAGCGATGATGCCAAACCGCCAAATTCAACATTCCAGTTTCGTAAAAGTTCGTATTTCCAGTTCGAACGAAATGAAATATCGGTTACAGAAGTACTGTAAGCAAGTTTGTAATTATAAATTGAATCATTTTCTTTAAACGAATATTGCTGTTTTAATCCGTTGTTATACTTGCTTGCCGAAAGAATATTCTCCGCATGGAGTTTGGAGCTGAAAACCCTTTTCCAACGACCTGCCACCATTACGTTTCCCCACGCTTGCAAAATGTGATTTTTATCATCAGGTTTTTTTTCGTCTTTTTTACTCCAGATATTGATGTAATCGCTTCCCTGATAAAAATTAAGGCCGAAAACATTTACATTGTCGGGTTTCCAGGTCAGTTTGGCGTTTATATCATGAAATCCGTAAGTAAGTACGCCATCACTTTCGGGCGCATAATACGAAGTAGCAGCCATTACAGCATCGTATAGCGTTTTTCGGGCAGTGATTAAATAGCTCATTTTCTTGTTGGCCAATGGACCTTCCAACGTCAAAGTTGCATCTATAATTCCAATACTGAACGAACCTTTGGGTTTTGAAACATCACCTTCTCGCTGCGTAATATCAACAATTGAAGAAAGTTTACCACCCTGACGCGCGGGAAAATTACTTTTATATAAATCAACCGAATTAATCATGTCGGGATTAAAAACGGATGTAAAACCGCCCAAATGATTGACATAAGTTAAAGGAACATTGTCCAACAAATAAAGATTTTGTCCGGGTTCACCGCCACGTACCAGAATAAGACTCATGCCTTCCGATTGTGACAGTACTCCCGGCAACAATTGAATGGCTTTAAGCACATCGGGTTTACCTCCGATAGTTGGAATTAATTGTAATTCAGCGGCCGAAATACGGGTTACACCAGGTGTATTTTGCGCTTTGGCTGAAACAATCAGCTCCTTCAAATTATTTTCAGGAACGAGATGTACAACAAGTAAAGTATCTTTCTTAATGTTTATCGAAAACTGTTGAGCGCGATAACCAACATAAGTAAACATCATTTCGCAAGGTGCATCGACCTTTACACTAAAATATCCGTTATTGTCGGTGGTTGTACCTGTTTTTTGATTTTCAATCCATATATTTGCCCCTATCAAAGTTTCGTTAGTCTTTTTATCCTTCACAAAACCAGAAATTCTGAATTGAGCTGCATTCAGATAAATATTTGTGAATGAAAATAATAGAGATAAAACTAAACTGATTTTAAATTTTCTCATTCGTTTAATAGTTTTTCAGGCTTTTGTAAAAAGTTGAATACGATGTAAAGATGCCGTAACCGTTTGTTACATTTGAAAAAAGCGGATAAGTTTGCGTTGAACTTCCTAATCCGGTATAACCTCCGGTATTATATAAATAAAGTTGCTTTTGATATTTGTAATACGAGGCATTTACACTTCTTAATACAATAAAAGAATTAAATTTTGGATTGTATCCATTATTTGAAAAAAAGAATTTTCCCCTATATTTATCTTTTTTCATTTTTTTATTGGAAAATACATTCATCGGTTGTGCCTCAGCAAGCATTACACTATCTTGTTCTGTTTTAAAAGAAATATAGTTATTATAACTAAAACTGATTTCCCAAAACAATTCTTTTGTGGTGTCATTGGGTATCGAAAATTCAAACGATGATATATTTTCACTATAGTCTCCTTTACCAGCAATTTCAGTATATTTCACATCATAAACATAGGTGTAGTAAGGAACTGTAGTTACTGCCGAAACTTGTAAATAACCGGGAACATCAACTGTACAAATATAAGTTTTGCCCGCCATTACGGTTGTTGAACAACCATACCAACCATTTTTAATGTATCGCAAAGTATCCGTTTTGTTATCAGATTTTATAATAACCAGCGCATTCGATACCGGCGAAGGAATAGAATCACCCATAGATGCCGTAAGCGACACATGCACTTTTAACAGGCTGTCGGCAATAAGAACGCCATTCAAAACCGGGGTTTTATTTATATCAGGCAAATCTTCCTCTACCAAATTATGGCAAGATGCTAATAAAAAAAACAATACTGAAATAGTTAGAAAAAAGAGGGGCGTTTTCATTATTTTGTTTAGATTAGTGCTTTTTATTAAATTTAGAAACGTTAAAAACTATTGGATATTATACTTTAATTCAATGAAAAGAAATTTTTTTTATTTTAAATAAATACTCATATTGTTTTGAATTGATTTTTTCAAACAAATTTCGTTCAATATGTGTTATTTAATATATTTATTCATATTTTTGGAGTGTATTATACTTTAATATTAAGTAGTAAAAAAACTTGAGAATTTTACATTAAATTTACAATTATCGTTTAAAATTTAGTTATAAACTATTCAAAAAAACAATAATATGAATACGAAAAATATTGCAATCGGAATTTTTTTATTGATTTCATGCTCAGCTTTTAGTCAGGTTTCCACTGTCGGATTAGTTGCTTATTATCCCTTCAACGGAAATACCAACGATGAAAGCATTACTGCAAACCATGCAACTGTATATGGATCAACACTAACTACAGACAGAAATAACATTTCCGGCAAAGCATATAGTTTTAACGGAAGCAGTGACAGACTACAAGCTGCCAAGAACGATGTTTATGATTTTGGCAATGGAGATTTCAGTATCACTTCATGGGTTAGTCTCAACACAATAACTACTTCCAGGATTGTTTCAGCAGGTTATGATTCCGATGATGGAATTTGGGGATTAGGATTGGGCAGTCATCCAAAATGGGGTACAGGTTTAAGAATTAACTACTTTGTTTATAGTGGAGGAGATTACCGTGATTTCAGTTCAAATGAAATAACCGGATATTCATTGGGAAACTGGGCTTTTGTTGGGGTAACCAAAACAGGAAATACACTCACTTTTTATTTCAACGGTCAACAGGCAGGCACAGCCACTATCCCTTTTGTTTCAAATGCTAACAGTTACCTGAGTATAGGTTCAAGACAATTGACAAGCGGATCCCAAATAGAGTTTCTGAACGGTAAAATTGATGAAGTCCGAATTTATAAACGTTCATTAAATGAATCAGAAATTTTTGAAGGTTATAATTCATCGCGAAACAGTTTAATTGCCTATTATCCCTTCAACGGCAATGCCAACGATGAAAGTGGAAATGGTATTAATCCTAATTATATAGGAGTCGGAGTTACTTTAACTACTGACCGTTTTGGTAAATCGGATAATTCATATTCCTTTGATGGAAATACTGACTCACATATAAAAATACCTGCTGATAGAATGCCTACAACCAACCGAACAATTTCATTGTGGTTTAACGTGCCAGATGTAACGAACAGACCAGGACTTTTGGGATATGGTGGAAATGGTGAATGCGGAACAACTTTATTTATGGGATTGAATTGTTTAGGAAGTGGACAATTTTTCGTACAGGGACATTGTGGCAATAATCAGGCAGGCTATACTTACGCTACTGCTCCGGTTAACAAATGGTATCATTATGTACTAACTATTAATGACTCTACCCAAAAAATATATGTAAATGGTGTACTGAAAAGTACTGAAAATACTTTTAGTGGAAGTACAGTAGTTGCAGGAAAAGATTTGGCATTTGGAGTGATAACTTCTATTAACGGTATCGCACCATATACTGATGTTAACGTTGGCTATTTAAAAGGAAAGTTGGACGATGTACGAATTTACGATGCAGCATTGTCTGAAGAGCAAGTACAAGAACTATATCAAACCGAATCAAGTGGTCTTATAGCCTATTATCCATTCAACGGCAATGCCAACGACGAAAGCGGTAATGGAAATCATGGAACAATAACAGGAGCACTTGTTACTCCGGCTGTTAATCGCTATGGTGAAGAGGGTAAAGCGTACAAATTTTGGAATCCCGATTACATAAGTGTACCCACCAACTCTTCATTTTTTACTGACGAATTCACAGTATCTTATTGGTACAAAGTGGCAAGCTACTGGGGAGAACGAGGTGTCTTGAGTTGTGTGGGAAACAAGGGAGGTTATCAGCAATTTTTTACAGGCACAACATTTTCTTCAATAACAGGTTACAATTTTATTTCGGGCAATTCCTGGTTCTATTCCAATTACACCGTACCTAATGAAACTAACATTTGGCATCATGCAGTAATTACTTATCAAAAAACCGGTGTTAATCAATCGATAACAAAACTTTATCTAAATGGCGAACTGAAAAAATCGGAAAATCATGATTTGACTATCGGCTTTCCAGGAAGTGACATTTTTTATATCGGAACAAATCATGGTGATTTAAATTTTAATGGCGAATTGGATGACATCCGCTTTTATAATCGCACGCTCAGCGATGCAGAGATAATGTCACTTCATACATCCGAATTACCGAACGCCGTTAATAATCAATTCATTTCCAATATAAGTATTTCACCCAACCCGACAGATGGTCATTTTGTTATTGATTTAGGCTCAACCTATCAAAATATTAAAATAAATATTTGTGATATTACCGGTCGCACAATAAAAGAAATGAAATACTCAAACGTACAAAGATTAAATCAGAAGATTGAAGCTCCTTCAGGTATATATTTCATAAATATAATTTCTGAAAATGAAAAAGCAACTTACAAACTAATTAAAAAATAATTTTTTGACTACATCATACTTTAATTGAATGTTGATTGTTTATGATTCAATTTCGTATTTGGTAAAGCAGATGTAAGAATATATTCATACATTTGCATAAAATTAAAGCATAATGTTATCAATATTAATTCCTGTATATAATCAAAATATTACTGTTTTGGTAAGCGATCTGCATCGTCAGGCTATAGATACCTATATTGATTTTGAGATTATCGTTATTGAAGACGGTTCATTCAGGGAGGTGGAAAATAATAAGTCAATAAGTGATTTAATTAATTGCAGGCATATTGTACTAACCCAAAATATTGGTCGTTCTGCCATCAGGAATAGACTGGCCGACGAAGCAAAGTTTGAGCATTTGTTATTTATCGATTGCGATGCAGAAGTTTGTACACCCCATTTTATTGAAAAATATATTTCATTTTGTCATGAACAATGTGTAGTTATAGGTGGAACTGCTTATGATTCTGATGAGAAAAACCCTGATTTCAGTCTGAGACTAAAATACGGTCGAAAACGTGAAGCCAGATCAGCCGTGGAACGTGATAAAAATAATTTTGCAACTTTCAACTTTTTGATTTCAAAATCAATTTTCAATCAGGTTCGTTTCGATGAGACAATACGCGGTTACGGGCATGAGGATATGCTTTTTGGTCATCAGTTACATCAATTGGGATTTGAATTTTTACAAATTGAAAATCCCATTATTCACAAGGGATTAGATAACAACATAACATATATACGAAAAACCGAAGAAGCTACCCGAAATCTTTTTCTTCTTTATAAAACAGGAAAATATCCATATCTCGCTGAAGAATCAAGGCTTTTAAAACAATTTTTAAAAATTGAGAAATCTGGATTTGTACGACTTTTTGCACTGAAATTTGACATTACTAAAAGCACATTTTGCAAACAACTGTGTTCGTCAAATCCATCTCTCCTACTCTACGATATTTACAAACTACTTTTTCTGTGCAAAACATCACTGTTAAAATGACAAGTTGTCAGTATATCTGAACATCTTTACAGACCGGTTGTTATTATTTCTGTCAAAAACTTCATGAAAATTCTTTGGCACAAATTCTGTAAAATGGACTCTCGGTTTGCAAAGCTGTGTAAAGTTTTTTACTTTTCAAACTACAAACAAATACAAAATTAATTTAACAATAAAATTCTCATAAGATTATGAACATTAAACCATTAGCCGATCGCGTGTTGGTAAAACCTGCACCTGCGGAACAAAAAACAGTAAGTGGAATTATTATTCCTGATTCGGCCAAAGAAAAACCACTCAAAGGTGAGGTTTTGGCAGTAGGTAACGGAACAAAAGATGAAGAAATGGTGGTTGCCGTTGGTAATAACGTATTGTACGGAAAATATGCAGGAACTGAACTGGAATGGGAAGGCGAAAAATACCTCATCATGCGTCAGTCAGATATATTGGCAATAATTTAA
>CAYNHC010000013.1:0-1378 GCA_964396705.1 uncultured Paludibacter sp. | reverse complement strand
AAAGAAATTTTATTCAATATTGATGCCCGCGATCAACTAAAAAAAGGAGTTGATAGCTTGGCAAATGCAGTAAAAGTAACACTTGGTCCTAAAGGACGTAATGTGATTATCGAAAAGAAATTCGGTGCACCACATATCACCAAAGATGGTGTTTCGGTAGCCAAAGAAATTGAACTTGAAGATCCATTCCAAAATCTTGGTGCTCAGCTTGTAAAAGAAGTAGCATCAAAAACCAGTGAAGATGCAGGTGACGGAACCACAACGGCTACTGTATTGGCTCAGTCAATTGTAAGTGTAGGTTTAAAGAACGTAACTGCAGGCGCTAACCCAATGGATTTGAAACGCGGAATCGACAAAGCTGTATCTGTAATTGTTAAAAGCATTGCTGCTCAGGCAAAAACAGTAGGTGATGATTATGACAAAATTGAACAGGTAGCTTCCATCTCGGCTAACAATGATGCTGAAATAGGCAAACTAATTGCTGATGCCATGCGCAAAGTATCGAAAGATGGCGTTATCACCATTGAAGAAGCCAAAGGAACTGACACTACCATCGAAATTGTTGAAGGTATGCAGTTCGACCGCGGTTATATTTCAGCTTATTTCGTTACCAACACCGAAAAAATGGAAGTAGAAATGGAAAAACCATATATCCTGATCTACGACAAAAAAATATCCAATCTCAAAGAATTACTTCCTGTATTGGAACCGGCTGTTCAATCGGGTCGTCCATTGTTGATTATTGCCGAAGATGTGGATAGCGAAGCTTTAACAACATTGGTTGTGAACCGCTTGCGTGCACAGTTGAAAATCTGTGCCGTGAAAGCTCCCGGCTTTGGCGACCGTCGCAAAGAAATGCTCGAAGACATTGCCATTTTAACCGGTGGTGTAGTTATTTCGGAAGAAAAAGGAATCACATTAGAACAAGCCACATTGGAAATGTTGGGAACTGCTGAAAAAATTACTGTAAACAAAGACAATACTGTAATTGTAAACGGTTCGGGAGCAAAAGATTCAATTCACAACCGCATTGCACAGATTAAAGCTCAAATTGCAACCACAACTTCGGATTACGATCGTGAAAAATTGCAGGAACGTTTGGCTAAATTGTCTGGTGGTGTAGCTGTGTTGTATGTTGGTGCTGCTTCGGAAGTTGAAATGAAAGAAAAGAAAGACCGCGTGGATGATGCATTGAGTGCAACCCGTGCAGCCATCGAAGAAGGAATTGTTCCGGGTGGTGGTGTGGCTTATATTCGTGCTATAGAGACATTGAACAACGTAAAAACTGCAAATGATGATGAATTGATTGGTGTTGAAATAGTAAAACGCGCTATTGAAGAACCGCTTCGCCAAATGGTACTTAACGCCGGAAAAGAAG
>CAYNHC010000012.1:2167-25943 GCA_964396705.1 uncultured Paludibacter sp. | reverse complement strand
TATAACATTCTCACACATTAATGGATGTACATTCCAACTTGGTGAATTTTCAAAAAGAACACCTTCGAGCAATACATTTTTACATTCGATAAAACTTACCATTACCGGACGTAGAAAATCTTTTATTGAATCCCATTCTGCATCAGTCAATTCTTCTTTTTGTCCATTCTGATTTTTCTCACTGAGTTTTTCTCCTTTCAATGATTTTTCGGAAGGAAGCCAGTAATCAGGTGTCTTAAGTACTCCTCCTGATTTTGTAACAGTCTTCCAGTATGTTTCGGTTACTTTTCCTTTTTTTAGAGGTCGCCAGGCTTCACCGGAACCATTGATAGCACCTTCGCCGGTGATGGCAATATTCTGAAGATTTTTTCCCGAAATAGGTGACTGACACCGACGTGTTTCCTGTCCTTCGAAAGAGGTTTTTACCAAAGGATATAAATCTTTGTCAGGTGAAAAAAGAATTAAAGCGCCTTTTTCGAGTTGTAAATTTATGTTCGAATGAAACACAATTGGTCCAGTAAGCCACACACCAAATGGAACAACTAATGTACCACCACCTTTTGCTGATAATTCGGTCATTGCAGCTTCGAAAGCTTTAGTGTTAAGTGTTATTCCATTGCCTACACCACCACAATCTGTTAAAGAAACCCTGTTTTTGGGAAAGTTCGGTTTCTGGACTTTAGGCATATTAAAAGGAAGGTTTTTATACACATCAGCATACGCATACTTTTTGGCCTGAAGTGGAATAACTGCAACAAATACAATTAGAATTACAGCTAAAATTGATTTGGAATAACTCATTTTCTTTAATGTTAAACTCTAAACCTCTGTGAAAACAGAAGTGAAAAGCATTAATAATAATTTATTTATAATAGAAATTATCGAGGGCGTCTTAAAAGTTTATTTGTAATACTAAAAAGTAACTTTAAGTGAGTAAAATATTTTTTTTGAACGCTAAGTCGCTACGACACAAAGCCGCTGAGGCGTATTTTCTTCGCGTCGTAGCGACTTCGTGTCTTAGCGTTCAAAATACTCTTACCAATTGAAAATTAATCTTTTCTTTAATAAGACTTTTGAGACAGCCTCGATGAAGGGAATCATCTGATTTTTTACTGAATACACACTGAAAAGTGTATTTATAAATTGAGAAAAAAATTGAAATGTACTTATTTAATGAGAACTTTTTGAACATCGGTGCCAACGCGAACAATGTAAATGCCTGCACTAAGATTCTTATATTCATTTAATCCGATATTTATAACTGCATCTTTAATTTTTTGTCCCATAATATTATAAATTTCAACATTACCGTTAATTTCTGATTGTACATATAATTTATCGGCAGATGAGTAAATTTTACAGTTCTTTGCGTTCACGTTATTAACAGCAGTGTATCTACTGTCTATAACTATGATTTTTGAAATATAAGCATAATCGTAAGCTGATTCAGTAACACCGGTAACAAATAAGCGTTCAGATGCAGGATCGGCTATCCAACGTACCCATATAGAATCCTGATTCTCTGCTGCAACAGGAAGTGTTCCTTCAAGAGGTAACCAAACCATATCAATATTTCCACTGATAGTGTCTAATTTGAAATCGGTATAATCTTTTCCGTTGAGTGCATATTGTAGTTTCTGAACTTTGAACATTGAGTTATCTGTTGCAATTTCAGATTTTACTTTCATATTGGTAAGTCCTTTAGTAGAGAATTTAATAAATAAATAATCGGGATTACTAAAGTTAGCCTGTATTGTTCTTCGAGCTACACAGTTAATTTGTTGTTGTCCTACTCCGGTGAATTTATTGTTGCGGGTTGATACTGTTCTGATTGTATCCAAAGATACGTAGTTCATTGTACCCGGATTTGCCACATCTTTAGCATGGTTTGCTGCCAGATTGGAAAATGCCTGATTGTTTGCAGTTAGCTGATGGAAATCCCATGCCAAAATGTATGGATGTTCAGTAAAGTTCGCTGTCAAAGCTATATCGGCAGCAATTGTCATTTTGCGTACCAAATCAGAGTTTCCATCGCTCCAGCCTACAAATTCGTTAATATAATGTTTGTTTAACGATATTGTTATTTCATCTCCTTCGTAATAAATTGATTTACTTGGGGTAATTGCGTACGAAGCTGAAGTTGAACCGCTGATTGTAACAGTAACTTTTCTTTCCTGAAGCAAAATATAATCTGCAACTAAGTCAACATCAGAAGAAATATTGAATGTATAAGGATTAGCTGTTGAAACTAATGAACCATCAGATACTTTTTTCCAACCTTTAAATGTATATCCGTCCACAGCTGAAGCTTTAATTGTGACAGAAGAACCATTTTCGTAATACGCTCGGCGAGGAGTTATTATAGCTTTTGAATTGTTTGCTGTGGCTGTAAGAGTTCTTGGAGTTACAAAAGTTCTTACCCAACGTGGGTCACCAATTGGTTTACCACCAATGCCTGCTGTTGCCGGTTGTTTGGTCGAAATGAAAGAAAAATCATTGCCCTGTGCATCTGCGAAATCGCTCCATGCAAAGTTCAAATCTTTCATTCTGTAGGTTTTCAAAGTATCTATTACCACAAATCCTCCCTGACCTTCTGCATCGAGAATTTGACCGGATATCCAGGGTTTCATGCTGTCAACAATGTTATTATTAGCAGTTATAATACCTCCCTTACATTTTACAATGGGTGGAATTGTATATTTGGCGGAGTCACGAGACATGTTTTGATTATCAGCATAGTTTGGGATTAAAAACATGTTGTTATTGATGTTAAACTTTGCTTCTTCACTTAAATATGCTCCGGTTGTAATAATTCCATCAGCTCTTGCGTAAGTTGTAACCACAGTATTATTCTCAAAAGTAATTTCGGAGGCACGAGCAGCTTCTACAGTCATTTTGGTTAACTGAAAAATACTTTTGTTATAGGGTATATCATAAAAAGTATTGTTTTTGAAAGTAACATACATTGGAACATGGGCACTGTAAACTATTGGCCACGAATGTGTATCCAGACCATTGAAATCGTGTACCAAACAATTTGACATTTCAAACCATTCCATATCACCACAACTGGTTCTTGCAGGTGATGTTATTGCACCACCACGAATCATAGAACGGGCAACACCTGATATCTCACAATTACGAAATGCCAAAGTGTCCATGCTATGGTATTTGGAGTTAAAGGTTATCATATAACTACTTGTAGTAAATGAATCGTATCGTCCCTTTAAGCTCAGATTCTGAAATATTAAGCTGGGTTTTTTGGGATGCACGTTGTCCTCAATGATTTGCGACTGTACTTCCATTTTAATTACAGCTATACTGTCTTTATTGTCTTCATAATACGATTTTACTACAAGACATCCTGTAGCAGGAATTATTAGCTTGTTTGATGTGTCGTAAATTCCTGGTTTGAGTAAAATTGTATCCATGTCCAGCGCTCCATTAAAAGCGGTTTGCAAAGTGGCAGCAGTATTGACCACAACTTTTCTTGCCTGTACATTAAGCGAAAACATTATTGCAATCAGCAATAATAAAAAGTAATTGTTTTTTTTCATGATAGTTTTATTTAAGAGTGAATATTATTGTTTCGTGTTTCGTGTTTCACGTTTCATGTTTCGTGTTTCACGTTTCGAGTTCCTTGTTTTTTTGTCTTTGTTCTTTTGTCTTTGTTCTTTTGTCTTTGTTCTATTTATTATCTCCATTCAAATCCCAGTTTACCCAATATCCACCGGCTTCGATATTTGCTCTTACGGTTGCCTGTTTTGCAATCGGATATTTGGGGCACACCCTATCGGCTACAACTTTTGCTTCATTATAGCGTTCAGCCATCTTCACCAGATAACTGTACGATTTCCCTTCGCCGGTATATTCTAGTACATATTCATCAGCCAACGCCAAATCGTAAAGTTTCATACGTTCCTCTTCTGTTAAGTTGTAATTTGCATCGGTTGGTTTGGGTAGTGTGTGATTTTTACCCCGAGCACAACCTACTATTCCAATATCGCCATATCCGCCGTTTGGAGCAAACCATGTAGCGTAATACGAACTCCAGTCGGCAGGCAATGAACTTGCATACGGAAATTGGTTTGTCAATCCCTGATTCAATAAACATTCAGCCTGACGCCAGTTACCCAAATGGTTTTCGGCTTCGGCTAACAGAAAATGAAAATCGTGTCCTCGTTGAAGTACTATTGATGGCATAATTTCAAATATCTTTGAACGCAGATAAGTACCCCGGTGATAAAAATATTTGGAGAAACTTACCTGTCCGTTTATTGTATTCATCACCAGTCGTTGAGTTAAACCTCTGATATCGGTTTCGATATATTTCCCTATGGCATATTCTGATGGACGAAGATAATATCCACCACCGGGATAATCCGGACAAAAGTATTCTACTAATCTGTTGGTTTGATCGTTGGTGTAATCGTACATAATACTCGATACCAATTGCATATTATAACCGATACGTTCGGTAAAAAACAAGGTGTGATATTGTCCTGTAAGTGGAATTCCGCACGAAAACATGTAATCCGAAATAATTGTGTGTTGTTCATCGATGTATTTCAGAATATTATCCCTAATCCAAAGCCAGTCGGCCTGAGTGCCACGCCAGGATAGAATTTCGCTTTTCAACAAAATGAAATTTGGAGTCAGGTATTTCCAGTATTCGTACTGAGTAGCGCTTTGAGTTTCAGGGTCGAGATAAGCCACCCAGTTCATTTCCAAATCGGCAGGTATGTTCACTCCGTTTTGCTGAATACCGTTTTCAAGTAAATTTACACAGGCTTCAACTATCGATGGCATATCATTCAACTTAGTAAACACGCTGCTTTCATTCAGATTCGTAAGATCTTCCAGTGGGCTGTCGAACCAAACAGCTTTACCATAAATACGACCCAGTGTGTAATACGCCCAGACTTTTATTCTGAGAGCAGAACTAACCATGGCATTGTAGTTTGTCAGGGTTTTTTCATCCAGACCTTTCAGGTTTTTTTCTTTATAGATTCTGACTTTTTCAATAAAATCGTTACACGATACAATTACAGAATAATAACACGTAGGATCAGCATATTCGTTACCATTGGTCTCTTCGTAATTATAAATATTTTGAAGTGGAACCGGTGCGTTAGGCGTTATTTCTAAATAATCGCCACGGGTATCAGTCAGAAAAATTGCCTGATCGCCGGCGGCCTGCATTCGGGTTAAGATTCCCATAAAACCTTTGTAGGCTTCATCATTATTCGAAATATAATCTTTCGAGTTGATGATGTTGTCAGGGTCTGTTCCGAAAAAATCGTCGCAGGAAGTGATTGTGAAAAGCATACTCAGTATGCAACAATATTTTACTATGTTTCTCATAATATATCAGAAGAATAATTGAAATCCAAATTGAATTGTTTTAGGTCTTGCCGCTTTTGCATAATCAATACCTTGCATGTATGTTGTGTAGGAGTACGAAAATTCAGGATCGCTTCCCAGATAATTGGTAAGTGTTAACAAATTTTCGCCGGTAACAAACACATTTCCGCTTTGACAGATATTGAAGATATTACCAAATTGATATTGTATGGTAAGATTACGCAATTTTATGTATGAAGCATCTTCAATCCAACGATCGGAGAAAATGTTATTTCCCGAAGGATCATCATAAGCAGCACGGGGTAATGTGGCTTCCTGTCCTTCGACCTGCCAGCGGTTTAATACCGAAAGGGATTGATTCCGAAGGGTGCTCATTGATTCTAATTCGCGACGGAAGGCATTGTAAGCTTTGTTTCCAACCGAATAACCAAAATCAGCCAGCAAGGTAATTTTTTTGAAACGGATTGATGTGTTGACATAACCAAAGAAATCCGGTGTGGCCGAACCCAACAGTACTTTGTCTTTTGCATTTATTACATTATCAGCATTGTTTTCATTGACAAATTTCACATCACCGCCCTGATAAGCATTTCCATAAATGTTTTTCAATCCCGATGCTGTTGCCTGATCCATTGTAGCATAAATACCATTGGTGCGATAACCGTAGAACTGGTAGGGCGATTCCCCTTTACGCATGATAATTGTTGCATCATCGTTATTATATCCTTTAAAGTTGATGATTAGTTCGTCGCTGTTTCCGAGCGATAAAATTTTGCTTTTGGCATTTGCCATCGAACCACCTATACTCCAGTCAAAATCTTTTGATCTTATGATGTTAAAGTTGAGCGCCAGTTCCAACCCTTGTGTGGTAATTTGACCTGTGTTATCATAATAATCCGACGAACCGTAAACACTTGAAATATTCCGCGCCACCAATAAATCAAAAGCATTGGCAAAGAAATAGTTTGCTTTCACATTGATCAAATGTTTAAAAAGCGACAATTCAAGTCCAATATCCAACTGATTATTTTTCTCCCATTCTAAATTTGTGTTAGGTACGTTAGTTCTAACAATGGTACCTAAGTTGAAAAGATTGGAGTTTTGATAATAGTTTTTGGCATAATTCGATGAAAAACGACTGTTCCCTGTACGGCTTGCTTCAGCCGAAATATTCAGAAGCGATATGGCTTCAGGTAAAATATCCATATTACCCAGCATAGATGTTATTCTTAAAGATGGGAAAAATCCGAACCGCGGAGCATTTAAACCCGAAACAGAAGAACCATCTAAGGCAAGCATAAAATCGGCCTTAAGTATTTTGTTGTAAGTATAATTTCCTCCAAGATAATAATTCAGCCACTTCCATTCCACGTTATGTCCTGAAATATCCCTGTCTTCGGTTACATAACTCAGCGAACTGTAATAGTCGTTTGATGTATTGTATCCTGATGCAAAATCATATTCAATGGTTTGTCCTATGTAACGTACTCCGGCGCTCCCTTTCAGTTCATGCACATTGTTGAAAGTTCTGTTATAATCGGCATTGAAACCGTAATAGTTCGATCGGTTTTGGATTACTCCTTTACGTACGGTATTGTATCCGGTGCCATAATATTGCGGAAGAATAGCGCGATCGGTAACACCTGGTATGAAAATTCCCTCTTCGGTATAATTAATATTCAGGTTCAGTATTCCTGATAATGTCAGGTATCTGTCGTAATGATAATTTAAACCTAACTTTATGTTGGCATCGTAAATTTTATCGGTAGCCCTTACTGTGTTCACTATGGCTAATGGGTTACTCACATTATCATAAGCGAATGTAGGGTTTGCATTTATATTCCATTCGTTATAGGCGGCGTATTTATTAAGTATATTTCCATCCGATTCTTTTTTGAACGGACTAAGTATGGGCATTGCCAGCGAAGCAGCCAACAGAGGATTTGTTTCGTTGCTTTTTCCCTGTTCCTGAAGATTACTTGTAATGTAGGACAGACCTATATTTGTAAAAATATTCACCTTGCGGCTTACCATAATATTCGTGTTTATCATGGTGTTATAGCGGTCGGTATTTGTTTGTCCGATTACACCTCCATCGGATGTATAACCAAACGACAAGTTATATTTAGCAATGGCATCACCACCTTCCACTCGAAAAACATTGTCGGTAACCAATGCAGGTGATTGAATTGTTGAAAGCCAGTCGGTGTTGTTGTTAAACAAATATGAATAGTAATTATCGTTGTTTTGAACAAACGGATAGTCAGTATTTAAAGCAGACTGACTTCCGTACCTGGTGGTACCGATATCCTGAAAATAGTTTTTAAAATCGGAAACTCCTAATGTGGGTATGGACCGGTTAGGAACGCGTACACCATATTTTCCGCTAAAAGAAATTTTTGTATCTAAATTGTCGGAAGTAGCCTGTTCGGTTTCAATAAGAATAACCCCGTTTGAACCAAGCGAACCATATTTTGCAGCTCCTGCGCCGGTTAAGATAGTTACATTTTTTATGTCGTTTACGTTAAATGCCGCAAAAAGACTGCGTGAATAACCATTTATAATTTGTGATATATCTTCGTTTCCTAAATATGGAATTCCGTTCAATACCAATAATGGGGCATTTGATGCTGAAAATGTGTGAATGCCGCGTAAATTGAGGTATGCTCCTTCGTTTGGCATTCCGCTTTTGCCAACCACCATCAATCCCGGAATTTTATCCTGAATGGCTAAGTCAAGCGACAATTCCTTGTTAAACTCATCTTTTGATACCGATGACTGAAATATCTTAGTTGAATCGTTTACCTGCGAATATGCTGAAAAAAATGTGAATAGCACAAGTGAAAACAGGATATAGCGCAAGCGATAAGGCCATTTATTCAACTCAAAAATTTTACTATACTTCATATTTTGCCTTATTTTAATATTAATAATTACGGTTTGTTGGTCGAAGACACCAATGATACATCATCAGTTGTGTTACATTGTTTTTTGTACGACCGTTAGTCGGATCGTATAAACGTGACATGTCCTTCGAATTAATGGTTATTGTAAAGTTTCCATCTGACGGTATATTTACTATTGCCACCTGATAACCATCGGTATCATAAGCCACTGCTTTCACGTCTTTCTCGAACCAGGCTCTCCAGTCATAACCTTCGGGAAAACCGATGGAGGAATTACCATAATAATCCATATCACTTACCGAACCGCGGTCGAAGTGGTAATTAGATCCCTGAGCGTATAACATCATGTCTTCAACCAGTAGTTGGTTGTTAAACGAAATGTCTATTGAATAACGTAAACTGTGTTTGAAACCCATACGAAGGTAATATTCTCCGGCCGGAAGATTTACCTCAACAAGTTTTTTTGTAGTAGAATTGTACAATAAACCATCGTAAGTTACACTGCAAAAAGCCGAATCTGCAATTGCCTCAGCCGAAGGGATGGCCGTCAATTCATGATAGTACATAGTAGGTAAACTTTCCGATAAGGTAAACGGCGATTGAGCATCATTTACGATAAGTGGATCAATGAAATTTGTCCACCGGAAATATTGTTTCTTTTGAGAGTCGGTCATGGCTCCCCACAATTCATAGAATTTTGATTTTACCCTGTATATTACTACGTGGTTGGGTATTTTGAATTGAGAAACAAAATAGGCCACGCCATTACTTAACTGCACGGGATTATTAGCATCCACTTTTTGTACGGATGGGCGCCATACGGCAGGATCAATCGGTTCGAAAGTCTTGGCATCCTGTGCCACATTAATTTTCTGCTGATAACCATCAACACAATAGAAATCATTGATGGCTGTTGGCGATACAGTATTAGTATCCAGTCGTTTGTTTACAAAGCAGGCTCTTACAATCCATTCCTCAAATTTGGTTTTATCAGCATTAGTAGCAGCTCTGTTTAACCATTTGGGTACATTACTCATAGCCGTATTAATGGCATTTGTTAATAAGGTGTTGTTCGGTATAAACATCGTAGTCAGAAAATCTTCTGAAAACATATCCCATTTTTTCAAACCATTTTCAGTATATCTGTCAATCAAATTGTTACGTGCAGTCATTACCGAATCATAAACAGTATTGCCCATGGCATCAACCGAAATGGGAATGCTTTTTTCGCTATCGAAGTAAATCTCTTCGTATCGTTTTACCAACGATTTAAAATAAGAATAATCGTTGCCCAGCGATTCAAAATACTCATAAACCGAAGGTCTTGCAGGGATAGCGCCATTCACGTAATAAATGTATCCGTTCTGTGTTTTGACAATTTTGTCCAACTTAAAATTATCAAAATATAATTCACCGTTGGCATTCCGGCTGACCCATATATTCTTCCCCAAACGGGTTCCAATACCTAAACCATCGGTCAGTTTTGAAGGCGATATGGAAATGTCTGAAACGCAGTTTTTAGCAAAGGTAGCCTTATCCAGCGCTGAAGTGTTACCCAATACCTCATTGTTACATACAATAAACGTGTATTCTTTTGAATTTTGTACCTGATTGTAAATTCCGTTTTCAACAAAAATTGTTGATATTTCCGATAGGTTACTCTGGCTTTTTATGTAGCTGACAATATCTCCGGAGTAGATTTCTACATTATCGGAATTTATCGTTTTGGAGGAATAATAGTTTTCCCAGGCATCGTTGCACGAGTAGGTTACTAACAGGAATAATGTCAGGTAACCAACATGTACAAGTTTATTAAATTTGATCTTTTTCATTTTTTCATCCTTTCTGATTAACTTATTTATTCTTTTATGGGAATAAATTCCATGTAGTCCCACATCTGCCTGTAACTCGCATTGGTTTTTGCATTAATGTCCATCAAAGTAGCTTTTAATGTATGAACGCCCGATGCATCAAAAGTGATTTCGTCCCACAATACTTCGGAGGCTATACCGTTGGCATTAATATCGGTTTTTTTAACTTCGTCAACAAATGTAGCCGGTATTCCCTTCCACATAAAAATGGATTTCTGATAATCATCCAGATTAAATTTGGTATTACTGCCATTTGTGTAGAATGATCTTAACCCGGGGGCTCCTGCATAATAAATGACCACTTTATATTTCCCTTTTATAATTGTGGGAGTAGTAAAAGTGATATTCCCTGCATAACCTAAATTAAGAATCAGCAGATTGTTTTTATACGCTCCGTATTTATTGACAGTTTTAAGCGTTGAATTAACAAATGCACATTTGAAAAATCCTACTTTCCTCCATGTTTTAACAGAGGTTTTGGTGGAATTATACATATATTTAAAGGCATTAATTGTCCCAAAATTACCTTCTATTTTGTCTTCGCTCAAATCTATCTGGTATTCTTTGTTCGTTATCGGAGATGAGTATAACTCGCCAAGTCCGTTTTTTGCGCCATAAGCATTTACAAACGATTCAATATCGGGGGTATTGCAAAAATCCCACACAACTTTGATAGGTTCAGGATCGAAAACGGGCATAATGTGACTTACTTTATGAATGATTCCGTTTCGCGCTTTAATATTGCTGCGGATGATCGAAGCAACCTTGTTTATTTTCAGTGCATTGTTGTCCATCTCAACTGTAATAACTTTACCAGCAAGTTTCGAATCGTAAATCATCACCTGACCCACTTCGCTGAAAGTTGATAATGCTGATTTTTGGTATGTTTTATTCAGAAAATGATATGCCACGTATTTGTAAAGTGCATTTTCGGGATTTTTAAAATCACTTCCTGCATTTAGGTAATTGGCCAAATCATTGGCCGAATTTATACCTCCAGCTTTATAAACTGCATCGGGAACAGCAAAACACGTAAATCTTATGTCGTTAACCGATATACTGCCATTCAGATTTACCACTGTATCGGCATAAACTGAGACAACTTTATCATATCCGGTTAATTCTGCAGCATCCACGAAAATTTTATATTCATTATAGCTGCTAAGAACCCCTAATATCGTTTCCGACAATGGGCGAATCACATCTGTCAAGGTATAAACTCTACCGTTTGCAGTTGTGTCGGCGCGACCAAGATTCGCAACTCTCGCCTGATTATTAAGGTAAATTGAAAGTGAATCCTGCAATTTTACATCGTCCAGGTATTCATCATCAACATCTAAATTTCTGAATCCGTAAGAAGTTGTAAGATAACTACCAAATAATGTCATCACAGGAATGGAACCTGTTTCAACCTGAGCAATAAAATCATTTTCTTTCAATACTCCTTTCAGTATATGTACTTTAGCTACATTTCTTGCATATTCTTTGTCCAGTTCCTGCACTGTGCTTACTCCTTTCCATTCAAGGAATTTCTGTACGGCCTCGTTATCGGGCGCAAAAACGGTAGAAGTTGAAGCGGCATCGTTAAGTGCATTGAACAAGTCGGCATGTTTCAGGAGTTCAATCCAAAGTGAATATTTATCCTCATTCTTTTTCAGAAACTCTGCATTTGATAAATCTAGATTTGTATTTGTTTTTTCAAAATACCGGGTATTTAAAAAAGGGTCGGTACAAGCCGGCAGGAGCAGCGCAAAGGCGAATAATATAATTATTGTATTTTTCATTGGATACATTGTTCTGTGTTTAACAAATTAATTATAATATGGATTTTGAACTAATAAGGGATTTACCTTTATTTCGCTCTCCCAAACAGGTAAAAAATGTGCATCATCGTTACTCAGAACCGATCTTAACCACGACTCACTGGCCTGTTCGTTGTAGTTCAGCACGTTCTGAACAAGGAATAAATCCTTGTATTTATTGTTATTACGCCTTCCGAACCGTAAAATATCGTACCATGATTTTCCTTCGCCTACAAATTCCATTTTTCGTTCGTGCATTACCATTTTCAGCATGTCTTCTTCCGATAAGTTTTCCGTATATTCCAGTTCTTCAAGATTGGAACGACGGCGAACCTGATTGATTAGATTGATAGCTTCCTGCCATTCGGTTTCAGAGTTGCCATTTGTTTTCAGGATCAAAGCTTCAGCCTTCATTAACATAACTTCTGTAATTCTATAAATAATAAAATTGGGGTCGTAATATGTTTTGGTGCGTTTGTCGGTGAGGGTTTGAGCTCCGCAATATTTCCAAACGTAACCACGGGTGGCAATTTCAAAAGTCAGCGGGTCGTCAACAAAATAACCTCCGAACATTGTTCGAACAGCTTCTTTTTCGGCTCCCACAGTTTCAGCATATTCCATGTTGAAATCTCTCAAAAGCTGATAGGATAATTCATATTTCCTGTCGAGTGAAGCATTGTCGAAATAAACCGGTAAAAGATTGTTCTGATCTTCTTCATAATTCCATTGAAGTTCAAAAATGGATTCGTTACTATTGCCCGGGTTAAACATAGTGAACCACGATGCATGTGTAGGTGTTTGTATGAAAGCCGGTTTACGGGGCGAAGTAGTCTGGAGAAGATAATTTGCGTATTCAATGGCTGTATTGTAATCTTCCGACCATAAACACACATCGGTCATTAATGCATAGAATGCCCAACGTGTAGCACGTCCCTTGGTTTCCCATGTGGTATTGTAATATTCTTTTGCTGCTCCGGTAGCTATTGCCGCTTTTATGTCGCTTTTAATTTGAGCTATCAATTCTGCTTCAGTTGCTTTTGCTTTCTGGTAAGTGTTCGTGTCGTCTTCGTAAGGATCGGTAATAAGCGGAGCTTCACGCCAGTTTCGTACGATATAAAAATAACTCAGCGCCCTTAAAAAGTAAGCTTCGCACATGTGAGCATTCATTTCAACTACCTCATAGGTGTCGTCAATTTTTTGAACTTTTGGTGCATTTGTTAAAACAACATTAGCTACATTTATTATTTGATAAAGCGGTCCCCAATTGCTGTTTGCTTTATTGTTGGGTTTTAATTGGAACTTTTGTAAATCGTTGCCTTTTATATCGAAAATTGCACCGGAACGTAATTCACCCCATGGTAATAATGAACTAATACTTATTGATCTTAAATAGTAGTAGCCTGATACTACCACAGCTTCAACATCTTGTTTCGATTGCCAGTATTCATCGCTTACCTGTGCATTTTCAGGATATATAGTAAGCCAATCATCACAAGATGAAAATAATGATATAACTGCAACAATGAGTAATATATATTTAGTTGTTCTCATGCGTTTTATTTTAGTCAGTTCTGTTTTCATCTGTTAAAAATTAAGAGTTAATCCTGCCGAAAGTCGGAGACTTCTCGGAGTCTGAGCATTATCAGTTGCCAAATCGAGTACCTTGCTTGGTAAATTTACTTCAGGATCCTGTCCTGTGTAGTTGGTAAATGTAAGTAGATCGTAAACGGTGAAATAAATACTCGATGATTTTATATGAAAACTATCGCAAATTTTCTTTGGAATCCGGTAGTTCAACGATACACTTTGCAGTCTTATATAAGAACAGTCTTCTACAAATCGATCCGATCCTAAATAATTCAGTCCGTATTTCCAGAGTGCACGCGGGATCTGGGTATCATCTCCTTCGTTTCTCCAACGGCGGAGCACTGCCGTACTCTGATTGTCGGTTCCATACATCGACTCACTGTTCATACGGGCTTCGTTTATAATTTTCTGACCTAACCTGTAGTGTAAGTTCAGGTTCAATGTGAAATCGTTGTATTTTACATTTATACCGGCACCTCCATGTACTACAGGCATATTATTGCCCAGATATTCAATGTCTTTTTCGTTGATAATTCCATCATGGTTAGTGTCGGCATACTTAGCATCGCCCGGATAACATACATAAGTTCCGTTTCGGGTAACAATCGGTTCCCCATCCAGATTATACATGATATTTTTCTCATCATCTTTGGCGTAAGTATCTTCAGTGTTCTGATATACCCCGAGATATTTATAACCAAAGAAAGAGCCTGTAGGAGTTCCGGTTAGAATTTTTTGTGCATACTCGCCATTTTTAAGCGAATAATTCATTTGCGTCAGATTGCTGGGCAATGCTTCAAGTATATTTATGTTTCGGGCTATGTTGAAATTTGATGACAAACGCCATTTCTTGTTCTCAAAAATGGTGTAATCAAAACGAAATTCTAAGCCCTGATTGCTAACTTCGCCTGAATTGAAATAAGCAATTTTACTTCCGGTGCTTTCGTATCCGGTGGTGGTAGGTATTACTATGTTGCTTTGCAATAAATCTTTAGTATATTTATAGTAATAGTCGAAATTCATTGAAAGTCTGTTGTTTAACAATGTCCAGTCAAATCCTATATCGTATTCGGTAGATGATTCCCATTTCAGGTTGTTGAGCTGCATCGACGCAGGTGAAATGGCAGTTGAAGTATTATATTTTCCGATTGATTTATAGGTGCCAATATAAGGGGCAGTTCCTCCGGGCGCTTGTCCGCTTTCTCCGTAACTTGCCCTGAATTTCAATTCGTCAATCCATTTCACATCTTTCAAAAAAGCTTCTTCATTCACAATCCATGCAATACCGGTTGAAGGGAAAATTCCCCAACGGTTGGATTTTCCGAGACTCGATTTACCTTCGTAATTGATAGTTCCCGAAAGAATATAACGATTCAGAAAGGTGTAGTTTAAACTTGTTATTCCTGACAATGTGCGTCCTTCTGAGTCACCTGAACCAATCGAATAAATTGTTCCTCCAGAAACCGGATCAGATAAACCTGCCGATGACGCTCCGTAAATTTCGCTCGAATAGTTTGAACTCGTCGATTGGGCAGTACGCCACAAGGCTGTTGCAACAATATTATGTGTAGAATTCCAGTTTTTCCGATACATCAATTTATTTTCGGTTTGTAACGATAAGTTATTGGAGTATGAATCCGTACTGCGGTTAGCATAGGGATTGTCGGCAGAAACATCTGTGGCGGCCTGTGGCAAGAATTTTCTGTTTTTGGTTGTTCTGAACAACATACTTACATAACTTGAATAGGAAAGACCGGGCAAAAAATCATATTTTAAGCGAACAATCATTCGTTCCTCATCCTGATTGGTATTGTTATAACTTTCGTTGGCCATAATGATAGGGTGGAAGTTGGCGCTCCCAGTGAATGCTCCCTGGAACTCTTCGCTGTTTTGCCGGGAGAAGAAATTATCGGTAGCAATTACATTTCCAAAGGCATCTTTAGTCATCCAGTACGGACTTTTATTGGGCATTTTTCTATAAGCTTCGGAACGAACTGCTGTTGTCCAGTTGTCTTCTTTGTCGGAACCTGAATAGCTGAAGTCAGCTTCCACACGCAACTTATCTGAGAAAAAGTATCCAACGTTCATGCTCGAAGTCAGACGTTTGAGCCCTGTGCCAATGGTGGTGCCGCCTTCGTTAGTGTTCGACAGTGAAAAACGGTAAGTTGCTTTTTCACCTCCACCAGACATTGAGAAGCTATTGTCGGTTGTAAATGCATTTTTTACGATATATGATAGCCAATCGGTGTTCGCATTATATTCGTTGAAATAACGCCAGTTGGGGTTGTAGTTAATCTCAGGCGTATCAAAAAGCAGTTCGAGCAAATCTCCCGATTTGGAAATACCCCGTGCATTGGCTGTGTTCCAAATAGCATCTTGAATAAATGCAACGTACTGGTTTCCGTTAAGCATTGGCATAGGTTCAGGTTCAAATTTTATCGAGTTTTTTGATGAAACCGAAAAACTCGTTTTACTCTTTGAGCCTTTTTTGGTGGTAATAAGTAATACTCCGTTCGCTCCGGCTGTTCCATAAATCGAAGTGGAAGCGGCATCTTTTAACACCTCAATGGCTTCAATATCGTTTGGGTTAAGATTTAACATAGCGGCAAAATCTTCATCGTTGGCTGTATTGAAATCGAAGGAGTCATCAATATTGGTCGAATAGGGAACACCGTTAATGACGATAAGGGGATCTGTTTTTGAATTTAAAGTAGCTGTTCCGCGAATACGAATTGAACTTCTGGATCCGGGGTCACCTCCCGAAAGAATATCCAACCCTGCAATTTTTCCCTGAAGGGCTTCCTCAACCGTTACCACAGGAATATCTGCAATAATCTTATCCATTTTAATTTTTTGGGTTGCGGTGGTCTGTTCTCTTTGCGTTATACCCAGTTCACTTTCCACACGTCTTCCTGTAACAACCACATCCTGCAGTGATCTGGAATCATCTTCCAAAACAACATCTAAGGTTTTCTGTCCGGTAAAATCAAAAGTGCGGGTTCTCAGTCCAATGTAAGAAAATACAATTTTAAGTTTGCCTGCATTTTCGGGTATTTTAACGGAGTATTTTCCGTTTATATCTGTAACGGTTCCGGTTAATGTACGATTCTGGTCGTTAGAGAACACAACATTTACACCAATGGCAGGCTCGTTTTTACCGTTCACTTTCTCATATACACTTCCACGTAGTATGCTGGTGTTCTGAGCATGAATTACGGGACTGCACATAAACAAAAAAACGATAAATATATATACTGTTCTTATTTTCATATTCTTACAATCTGATTTTTTTTATTTAAAATTAGCGTACTTTTTCAGAGCACTTCTTTTATAAAATGAACACAGCCATCATCAAATACAAAGGGGAAATAATGATAATCTTCTATCACATCTATCCAGTTACCTGTCGGAACTCCATCTGCGTTTATCACCTGAATCCTGAGTTTACTATTTGCATCGGAAATGGTAACTTTTGTTGTTTTCACCAGCACTTTACCATTATCTAATTTTACATCGTACGATTGAAGTGTGGGAAGACCGTTTGGAATTGTTTCCTGCCAGCCCACATATGGAAAATTGGAAATTATGGCAGAACTTAACGGAATGAAATACTGTAACATATAGTATTTTAATGTATCAATATCTGTTACTGAACATTTGGCAAAGAAATCAGGATCGTTGATGGTAGTATTCAATGCTGTTATACCCGGAATCTTTCCATCAAGTATGCCTTGTTTTATTGCAGTAGTAGTGGGCACAAACATTAAACTGCTTTCTATTACAGGAAGAATTGATTGTGTTTCGGTATCCATCAGATTTGCTTTGTCCAACATCTGTATAAATCCATAGTATAAAGTTGAAGCCTGATTTCGGTTACCAATCATCATCGGAATAAATTTACCATATATTGCATTGGCTTGCGAACCTTCAAATACATAAGGTTTTGTGGTGTTTTGGTAAGCATAACATTTTCCGTTTGTCCATCCATCACGGAAACTCAGCTCGCTGATATCGCTATACACATCGTCTTCGGTGATGCCCGGACTATATAGTAATTCATTGTGTTTAATGCAATTGGTTATTTTGCCATCTTTCATGTACCAGTACAGGCTCATGGCTGGTGAAAGGGTTCTGAATACGTGTGTGCCCGAAGTGGGTAATGACTGATAGTTACCGGTTGTTCCATCGAGACTTACCACATGAGCGAAAACATAATTTTGTTGTGCGCCTGATGATAAGCGTGCGCCGCTTTTGTATAAAGATCCATCGATGTTTTTTGAAATTCCGGATGAGTTCATTAAATCATCGGAAGGATACAACATAATGTATTTGGTCTGATCAGAACATAATGTTAATACTAAATCGGAAACCGACAACATGTCCAAAAAGTAGCTGTATTTCTTATACTGGAATGCCGGACCGGTTACTGAGCCAAACATGGCTGGTGGTGTTAAAACATTCAACCCATACAAAGCCCCGTTTACGCATATTTTTCTGTTTGCTGCCGGAACTGCATCTACATCGAATTTGATGATAGTGCCATAACTGTTCTTTATAATGCCTTTCTTTATTTCTTCGGGAAAAACAATGGAGGATGAATAAACACAATTGAACAGCAGATAATTTACTGATGTTTTACTTACTTCTTCTAATGAATTGTAACCACCAACGCGCCAGTAATCGTCGAAAAATGTACGTAAGGCATTGTTGTTGGGTGCAAAAACACTGTATGACTGAAGCGAAAGTCTATCTACCATTCGATAGTCGGTAACAGGCCATTCGCAGGCGATATTGGCCAAAGGGGATGTGTGATAATGCTGGTACAGGTTTTTGCCGTTGCCATATTCTATAGTAAGTTCAGGAACCAACTGGTAATACTGGTATGCATTATATAAATTCAGAAAATCGGAAAAGTCGCTGTTAGATGCCAATTCTTTATATATGGTTTCCAGTGGACGCAGTACCCTGTCAATTGCATATATGTAGCCATTGTCGGCTATAATAGCATATTCTTTTACGGTTGCATTCGATACGTTAAATCCGTTGGAGTCTTTCCATGGAGTAGTAGGAAAGAAGTATTCATAATTGCTTTTTGCATCAATTTGTTTGGTCTGAAACATGCGGTACGAAAATACCGGCAGAAAACGATCCAAATGAAAAACGTCAACATCATTGCCGGCGGTGTCCTTTTCAATGGTAATATCGTCCATACTTTTGGTGCGGAATTTATAGTACAGTCCGGCATTTACATTTTTGTCGGCAACTGTAGCTCCATCTCCTTCGGCAGGGCGGAAATTAATCAGTTTTTCTTTGTTGAATGAATAATACAATACATGAAAACCAATCAGTTTGTTAACTTCTTCCAAAGGCAACTCCTCAATCTTTTTTCCCTGGTAATTCTCACTCAGATAGGCGGTGAATGCTGAATCGTTGGGCGCCATAACTGTAAGGATACTTTTCCCGTTCAACATAGGCTTCATATTGGCTATGTCAACTCCTTTGAGGAAAATGGTATAATTCCCCTTTTTTTCCAATACTGCGTAAATACTTCCTTTTAGCCAATCGGGAGTGTCGTAGTAGTCATCTTTGTTGCAGGAGGTGAGTATGAAACTCAGGAAGAGCATAAAAATGAGCGTTTTACTCAAACCAATTTTGAAATTCATATTATTAAATTTATTTTTTTATTACTTTCTTCATAAAACAAGGAAGTAATTGAGTTTTTTAAGATTAGATTTATGCGTGATTTTTTTGTTGTGCAATATTAATGCTTTTCTAATACCTTCAAGGTTGTTAAATTGATTTCAAAGGTGTGACAAATTCGTTTATTCCTGAATTATGATTATTCTACAATTATTTTCGTGTGTGATTTTTCTCCGGAAATAAGTTCAGTCGTAATTACGTACAATCCTTTCGGCAGTTCTTGTATGTTAATCGTGTTTTGAGTATTAATTTTATCGAACACACAAATACCACTCAGGTTGTAAATTTTTACTTTGCTTATCGGCTCATTAGCAGAAATATAAATTAAATCTCCTGAAACGGGGTTTGGATACACTTTAACTTTTCCTGCTATTGGAGTTTCGATTCCCGAAATTATACCTTCCTGTTGTCCTTCGGTGGTGGTTTTTACCAATTCGTTGATATATACTTCTATATTGGTATAACTTCCATCAATTGTTTTGGTAATAGCATCTGTTGCACTTGAAGGATTCAATCCGTGAGCATTTTCCCAACTGTCGGGCATACCGTCGCCGTCGGTGTCTGTTGGTACGGTTGCGGGATCGAAAGTAAGCGTGGGCCATCCGCCTACATCGTTTTGAGTGTCAATTATTCCATAACGGTTTGTAATTGAACCTTTGTAAAGCGAAGTTCCGGTACGGGCATCGTTTGCAATTCGTCGGTCGATGGTATCTCGTTTTGCACTGCAACCGGCATAAGCCAATACTTTCTCGAAAGCCATTTCGGAAGTGTGTGTACCTACAGGTGCAAATGCGAAAGGCACAGTTGCCTTGCAAGTAGTGCGGTTGATAGCCGATGAACCATAAGTTACAGCCGAAGTTGTCCAGTTATTGGCAGTATTGGCAGCGCTTCCCCACACATAATTTCCATTAATAAAGTAAGTGCCATAGCCGGGAGGTGCTTTGGTTGGATCGGCATCAATATCTATTTGGGTAATTTTATAACGAACGCCTGAACTTGTTCCCGGTCCGTATTTAAAGTAATTGTTCACAATATTATATTTGCCACTTTCGCCGCCGTACGAACTGTTATCGCCCCAACCATAAATTACATTGTTGCGAAAGTCGAGTATCTCATCTGATAACGGATTTGTGTAATCGAGTCCACTGCGCTTGTAGCCATTGAAACGTGGATTACGACTGTTGTGGTAAGCAAGAAGATTGTGATGAAATGAGGCATTTTTACCACCCCATATTCCGCCATATCCGTGAGCGCCTTTCGCGTGTCCGGCATTATTGAGCGATTCGGTGATGAAACACCATTGCATGGTAAAATTTTCATTGCTGTAAAACGAAGCCGTTTCATCGATACTCCAGCTGAAAGAACAATGGTCGAAAATTATATTTTTTTGGTATCGTCCCCAGGCTGCATCGCTTTCATTGGTAATAATTAAATTTCCCAATCGAATTCTTATGTAACGGATGATTACATTATCGGCGTCAATATATAAATCATAATTTTTTAAACAAATTCCATCGCCCGGTGCGGTTTGTCCGGCAATGGTAACATCACCTTTTGAAATGGAAAGTCTGCTGTTAAGAGTGATATTTCCTGCTACTCTGAATACAATTATTCTAGCCCCGGTTTGATTTACTGCCCAGCGCAATGTGCCGACTGAGCCATCGTCGGCTAATGATGTTACCACAAGTACTTTTCCACCTCGTCCGCCGGTAGCATACATGCCACCTCCTTCGGCTCCCGGGAAGGCCGGGGTTTGAGCATTAGATATATTAATGAAACAAAGAGTTAAAATAAGAAGCGTAATTTTTTTCATTTTTTTTGTGATTTTATCAGTTACAATATTACAACATTTTTACATTGTAAAGGGTGTTAATATGGTTTTAAATGGGGGTTGAATTATCATTTTTGTGTTTGAATTAGAGTTTAGCTGCGTTTGAAACCTTTATTGTTAATTTTAAAGGGAGTTAAATTGCTTTCGGATGGTTGATAAATTGGTTTATGATGTCTTTGCAGTAACAAGTTTCAAATATTCAACTATTTTTGTGTGGACTTTATTTCTATTTATTAAATCCATGAAAAATCTAAGAAAAAATCTAACTCTAATTATTGCTTTCATAGGCACTTTTTATGCTTTTGGAGAAACGGTTTGTCATTTCCGCCATTATTCTACGGAGGATGGATTGCCACAATATACTATCATGGATATGCTTCAGGATAAAAATGGTTTTATGTGGTTTGGCACATGGGATGGTTTGAGCAAATTCGATGGCTACAGGTTTCGGAATTATAAAGTGAAATCAGGCGATAACTATTTTATGAAAAGCAGTAGGATTGAACGCATTTTCGAAGATAAATACGGACGAATCTGGTTCAAAACTTATGATGATGAGACGCATTGTTTCGATCCTGGGAGTCAGAAATTTTGGGGTGTTCAGTTAGTCCGTGACAATCCGAAAAACAATTTTCACAGCTCGAAAATTGAAATAAAACCGTCAGGAAAGGTTTGGCTCTTGTCTCAAAACAATGGTTGTTTGTTGGTAAAAGATTCTTTATTCAATACTGAATTTTTCAATATTGAAAATGATAATCTGAAGGGAACAACTGTAAATTCGGTGCTCGAAGATCAGCAAATGAATTCGTGGTTACTTACCAACAATGGAATTGATTTTATTGATACAAAAAAGATGAAAACTAAATCTTATTTTTATGAGAATGAAAATAAAGATTCGCAGGAATGGCAATCGTTTTATACCGCAATAGATCTTGGAAAAACAATTCTTTTCGGCTCTCAAAATGGTCGGTTGTGGAATTTTAATAAACAACTCGGCAAGTTTCAGCTAATACAAACCCCGGTAAGTTCGTCAATTACAAAATTAATTAAAGTAAATGATAAACAAATTATAATTATTGCAGATAATCAGGGATTTATGCTGTATGATTTGGTTACAAATAAGTTTAAACTGTTTAATGCTACGAATACACCGGTTTTGAGGTCGAACAATATTCTTGAAACATTCCTGTTGAAGTCGCGATATTTTTGGTTTGATACAAATGAAGTGGGCATTTATTGTTTTGATTTACAAAGTCAGAAATTAAAATCGTATAACGTTCAAACCGACGATGCTTCCACGATTGTTTTTCCACCCCGAACTATGGTTTTCGAAGATGTAAACGGACGAATATGGATTCAACCCAAAGGTGGCGGCTTCTCGTTATACAACCCTGTTACAGATCAGTTAGAACCTTTTTATAATTCGAAAATGTCTTCCAACTGGCATTTCTCCAATATTCTTCATTCTGCATTTTCCGATAATCAGGGAAATTTATGGCTTTGTACACGTTCGAACGGATTGGAAAAAATAGTTTTCGACAGAAATTTCTTTAATACATCGAAAATAAATAATGAAATCAATTCGGTAATAGCTAACGATGTACGGGCAGTATTTCAGGATAGGGATTTAAATTTATGGATTGCAACCAAGGACAGAAAAATTACCTTGTATGATAAAAACCGTAAACTTATCGGGCATTTGAACGAAAATGGAAAAATTATTAAGAATGCAACTTTTTCGGCCATGGTTTATTCAATTATGCAGGATAACGATAAGAATATATGGTTAGGTTCTAAAGGTCGCGGATTATTTAAATTGAAAAGAAATGCCGGAGGGAAAGATTTTGAAGTTACACATTTTGTAAAAAACCTGACAGATGTATATAGTATAAGCGATAACAATATTTATAGTATTTTTCAGGATAAAAAAGGCAAAATATGGATAGGAACTTACGGTGGAGGACTCAATTTGGTTCAGCAAATGCCCGACGGGAAAACTGTTTTTATTAACCATCAAAATAACCTGAAAAATTATCCGATTGATGTTGCTCACCGCATTCGTTTTATTACACAGCATCCGAACGGTAATATTGCCGTGGGTACAACGGGCGGACTATTGATGTTTTCTTCTCAATTCAATTCACCCGATAATATTGAATTTAAGATTTCGGCGCGTATTCCGGGAAAGAAAATCAGTCTGAGTAATAATGATGTACATGGAATATGTATTACCCGCAAGGGGGAAATGTTTTTAGCTACTTTCGGTGGTGGACTTAACAAAGTAGTTGAAATGGACAAAAATGGTTTCCCTGTTCATTTTAAATCGTACACTGCTAAAGATGGATTACCTTCTGATGTTACATTAGCTTTAGTTGAGGACGAATTTGGCAAACTCTGGATAAGCAGTGAGAATAATCTTTCGAAATTCGATCCTGAAAAAGAAGTTTTCGAGACTTTTGCAGAAGTGAAAAGATTAATGTCAGTTCATAATTTTTCGGAAGCATCGACCTGTAAATTAAGGAATAACGAATTCATTTTTGGATTTACGAATGGAATTATTACTTTCTCGCCCCATCAAATAATTAACAATAGTTATCGCCCCAACATTGTTTTCTCCAATTTTCAGATTTTCAATAAAGATGTTGAAATCAATACTGAATCATCACCGCTTAAAAGTGATATAAATACGATCGATAAATTGGAACTTACACATAA
>CAYNHC010000012.1:0-2067 GCA_964396705.1 uncultured Paludibacter sp. | reverse complement strand
TTACGTGCAAATGTTGCACTCGAAAAGAAAATGTCAGAAATGAAATTACGTTTTTTTACTGATATTTCGCACGAAATCCGTACTCCGTTGACTATGATTACCGCTCCGGTAGATTATTTGCTCAACGACAAGAAAACACCGGAGGATATGAAAAAGCAGCTGAAGAACATCTCGCAAAATACGAATCGAATGTTACGACTGGTGAATCAGATCCTCGATTTCCGCAAAATTCAGTTTATGCATCTTAAAGTTCAGGAAATTGAATTTGCTCAAACAATTGAAGAAATATGCGATAATTTTTCGGAAATTGCTGATGAACAACATATTCAATTCAAATTAATTAATAATGCAAATAATGCAAAAGTTTGGGTTGATCCCGATTGTCTCGAAAAAATTGTAGTGAATTTGCTATCCAATGCATTTAAGTTTACCTCACCCGGAAAAGTAATTCAGGTTACAGTTACGGCCGACGAAAAGCAAGTTTCGGTTGAAGTGAAGGATGAAGGCATTGGTATGTCGAAGGAAAAACAAAAAAATCTGTTTGTCCGTTTTGCTTCATTCAACGAAGATAAAAGTAAACCAAGCACCGGCATCGGATTATCTATGGTCAAAGATTTGGCTGATAAACATTCGGCAAAAGTTACGGTCATCAGCGATGAAGGTAAAGGCAGTTGTTTTACAGTGAGTTTTTTACGTGGTATTGCACATTTCGATAAAAATGTGGAAATAATTGCACAAACTCCTAAAGATTTAAGAACCGAATTGGAAACTGAAATGATATCGCAGCAAGAATGTGATAAATATGAAGCAGTTTCACCGGCCACCAAACACGACAATAAATTCTCAGTGCTGATTGTAGAGGACGATGATGATTTACGCCATTTTATAAAAGATATTATCGAAACGGAGTATTTTATTTACGAAGCAGTGGATGGTCAGGATGGTTGGGAAAAAGCGCAGCAATATTCACCGGACTTTATAGTAAGCGATATCATGATGCCTCGTATGGATGGTGTTGAATTACTGCAAAAATTGAAAACAAATATCAATACCAGTCATATTCCGGTAGTATTATTGACTGCCAAAACCACCATCGAAAGCAAACTCGAAGGATTGAGTTACGGTGCCGACGACTATATAACCAAACCCTTCAGTGTCCCTTATTTTCAGGCACGCATTGCCAATCTGATACAGCAGCGTAAGTTGTTACAGGAACTTTTCCGGGAAGGAAATCACCCGCAGTCAGCGCCTGAATTCAATCCGCAGCCTTATGCCATCACTTCGCAGGATGAAACCTTTATGAAAAAAGTGTTGTCTATGATTGAAGAAAATATGGAAAACTCCGAAATGTCAGTCGAAGAATTGGGTCAAAGTATGATGATGAGCCGGTCGGTATTTTTCAAAAAAATAAAAGCACTTACAGGCTTTGCTCCTGTTGAATTCATAAGAGATATGAAAATGAAACGGGCTGCCCAAATCCTTTCATCGGGTCAGTACATGGTAAAAGAAGTTTCGTATTTAGTAGGAATTTCAGATACAAAATATTTTGCTAAATGTTTTAAAGCCAAATTTGGTGTTACGCCAATGGAGTATAAAAACAGGAAGGTGGAGTAAGGGTTGACAAACTTTTCCAAAGTTTTAGAACTTTGGAAAAGTTGTAGGTATGTTATTTTTTTTCAATCATTTTCTGAATCTTACCTTTTTCGGTTTTAATTACAGCCAGATATATTCCTGAAATGAGTTTGCTTAAATCTAAACTTGTGGCAAATGCATCGGATGTTTTCACCAGCACGCCTGTGAGAGAATAAATTTCTATTCCTTTAATATCAATATCCGAAGTTATTTTCAATATATCCATTACCGGATTTGGGTAAACATTTATCAGATTTTCCAATGGATTATTCAATGCTGTATTGCCACCTGTTTCGCCCTGAATAGCTACAAGTTTTGACTGATATGCAACAATGGCTGCTTTCAGAGGCACATTTACTTCTGCCGAAACATCATCCACAGCATTGTTAAAAGTCCATTTAAAGTCACCACCGTTCATGCGTCCGGCATAAGTTG
>CAYNHC010000011.1:0-26180 GCA_964396705.1 uncultured Paludibacter sp. | reverse complement strand
TAACTACAAGTTGCGGTACTACTTCAGTTAATTCTTCATTTATAATAGAACCTGAGCCAACGATTAAAGCTGTAAGTGATATTACTATTTGCGAAAATGAAATTTTTCCTGTGGTTTCATTTGAAGTGAATAATGCTACACAAGGGATTCGTTGGGAAAATGATAATAAGACGATTGGATTAGATTCTGCCGGAGTTGCAAGTGCAGGTAACGAAAAGCTACCATCGTTTATAGCACTTAATACAGGGAATGATACAGTTTTTGCAAAAATTACAGTTTATCCGCTAAATGTAGGATGTAATGGTAAGCCAATTGTTTTTAAAATTATTGTTTTACCATCTAAAGTTACAATTCAACCAGATTCAACAATAACAATTTGTAGTGGTGAAGCGATTGATTCATTACGTGTTTATTATAATGGAATTGGTAACAATCCTATTGCCACTTATCAATGGTATAGTTACACAGATTCCGATCCAATACCTACTACAGTTTCATCAGGGACGTTGTCAACTATCAAACCAACGGGACTTGAGACTACTTACTATTTTTGCAAAGCTACATCCTTGAGTGGCTGTAAACTTCAATACAGCGATACTGTGAAGGTGAAAGTAAACACAACACCTGTTATTCATGATTATAATTTGAAAATTTTAAGCGGAAGTACTTTTAAATTACATCCTGAAAATAGCGAAGTACTGAATGGCTTCACTAACATTGTACCTGATAGTACAAAATATACTTGGATAATTGACAGCATCAATCCATTAGGTTCTATCATCGGAGGAACCAACGATACAATACCACAGGATACAATCATTCAGACGCTTACAAATATTACAAAAGGCAATACAATAATAACATATAAGGTAGTTCCTTTTACGCCTACTTGTATTGGAGATACGTTTAACGTAATTGTAGCAGTTGTGCCGCCTATCAATGCAAAAATAGATTCACTCAATATCAGATGTTTTGGTGAGAATAATGGTCAAATCATGGTTAGAAATATCGTTGGAATTATTGGAAATCAAAATCCTGTTGTTTCATGTTTAAGGTTGCTTGACAATATCTCATTCACCCCAACTGTTATTTCAAGTGATTCAGCTATCTTCACCGGGTTAAGTTCCGGTAGATATGAAATTACAATTAATGACAGTCAATCGCTCGGTATTCCTTTTATAGACTCAGTCGATATTTTTGAGCCAGAAGTAATAGACCTGAGATTATTTTCAAAAAAGAATGTAACTTGTTATGGTATTAATGATGGTGAAATAAATCTGACCATTCAACCAAGAATAATAGGCAGTAACGAATATACTTATAGTTGGAATTTTTCAACTGATTCAATTAGCTGGAGACCAATAACATCCAATATACATGATCCTTTAAAATTGAGAAGTATAGGAAGAGGTTATTACTATTTAAAAATAACAGATGGAAACGGCTGTACAGATTCTACAAGTGTTGTGAGAATAACTGAACCAATGCCTTTCTACTTTAATGCAGATGTTTTTGATGCAAACGATTGTGATAATATGTATAGTGGCTCTATTTCAAATTTGAGTTTTGGTGGTGGTACAGTTTTAACCAACGATGATTATAAATTCTCTTTGAGATTTAATACAAATTATTATCCCAACCTAAATATTACAGATTTAAAGAGTCACCTATCAGGTTTGCAGGAAGGAACTTACGAAATTACAATGACTGACTCTTATAATTGCAATGCATTAGTTAAACAATATATCATAAAACGACCTGATCCTTTAGAGGTAATAATAAATTCTGCTTTGAATTTCGATTGCTCTAAAAATTTAATAACTCAGGTAAGCAATGCAATTGTCACGGGTGGTATTCCTTTGGTTGATAATGCAGGGAGAACTTATTACAACATTGAATGGAAAATTGGTGATGCTGTAATTGGTACAGGTGACACATTAATTAGTGCAAAAAGCGGAGAACTAATCAATGTTGTAATTACCGATAAAAGGGGCTGCCAATTTACTGGGAATGTATCATTTATTTCAAAAATTCCTGAATTGAGTTGGAAAGATTCCTTGATAGACTGCAATACACATAAATACAGATTCACTGCCGTTGTTAAAAACGATTTAACTCAGAACTATACATACAAATGGAAATTCGGGAATGATCAAAAAGTCACATCCGGTCCGTCTTTAGATTACTTTTTTCCGAACGAAGGAAATTACATTGTTCAGCTAGTTATTTCAAGAAAAGACGGTTTATGTGAGTTCCCATTATCAAAACTAATATTAGTTGAGTCCGCACCTAATTTAATCATTACAGAGGTGAATGGCGGTACCTGGGACGAAATTAAAAAAGAAGTTCGGTTTTGTAAAGGTGAATCGGTGAGAGTTAGAATTGACGGTGCTAATTCATACTATTGGAGTGTAGATGGGTCAACCAGTAATTTTGTTACCATCGCAGAGCAAGGAGACTATTTTGTTGAAGGTAAATCGGTAAGTGGATGTTCATCGTTAATTGAATTCAAAGCATTGAATAATATATATAATTACAGTATCATCACTGATAAAGATAATCCCGCTAAAAATAACGAAGTGCTGATAAACTATAAGAATACTGCAGTCACATTCTGGACACAGTTTGTTGCCGGCTCATCTTATTCGTGGGATTTTGGAGATGGAAGTTCTTTAGATTTGGGGTTTAAAAAGCTACATACATTTAATGTTACTTCAAATAACTATTATGATATATTACTTCAGGTTATTAATCCAGATGGTTGTAAGGAAGAAGCCACAAAGAGAATTTGGGTTGAAGTGGATAATTTGCCAAACACAATAACTCCCAACGGAGATGGAATAAATGATGTGTTTATGGCCGGATGGAAAATTCAGGTATTTAACCGAAATGGACTTCTTTTGTTCGATGGTACAGGCGGATGGGATGGAACTTACGATGGAAAGCCTGTTAGCAGCGATACCTATTTTTATATTCTTACATATTCATCAACCGAATCGGCTAAGACAAAAGCGGGTTATATAACTGTAATCCGATAATTATTTCATGAAAATCAGAATACATATCATATTTATATTGTTTTCGATGAGTTCTCAACTTTTTGGACAATCAAATATCAGATTCAACAATTTCTGGGATAATATGTACACGGTCAATCCTGCCTCAATTAATGATTCGTATTTGGGCGAAATGAGCATGGGTACCCGCAAGCAATGGATAAATTTTCCCGGAGCGCCAGCAACTATTTTTGCAGCAGGGACTATTTATGTTGACGATTTATATACTCAGTTTGGGCTTAAAGTCCTTGCCGACAAAATTGGATACACTTCTTCCATTGATATTGACTTATCTTATGCGTATGCCATATATCTTAACAGACAATGGCAATTAAATCTTGGTATGTCAGCTAGTTTTCAAACAATTGGTTATGATAGAACTAAAATGGATGAAAGTGCTTTGCAAGATCCCTTAATAACAGACAAACTCCTTAAAGAAAGTGATTTTAATGCCGATTTGGGTTTTGAGTTTTCACATTTTAACTGGCGTATTGGCGGTTCGAGTCAGAACTTCTTTTCGTTATTTAAAGCAATGAATATAAACCAGATACATTCCAATACAAATATGTTATATGCCATGTATAAATCAAATGAAAATCCATTTGTAAATCTTGGTGGTGGAATTTGCGGAATACACAATCATACTGTTTTTCCTACAAATGTGGAGGCTGAGATCAATTCAAAGTATTCGAATATTTTTCAGGCGGAAATGAATGTAACTGCTTTTTTTAAGCGAACAACAGAGAGGAATGCGTTTCAGATTGGCGCCTTTTATCGTACATGGCACGAAATGGGCTTATTATTTGGTATTCATTTCGACCGTATGAGAATTTATTATAGTTACGATTATAATGTGGGCGAAATTTACCGTCGCTCATTAGGTTCTCACGAAATAATTATTGCTTATAAACTCAACCGATCTTTTAAATGCCGCAATTGTTGGTATTGATAATTGACATCAGAAATAGTATTTTACTACAAAAAAAGCAGCGAATCATTAAAAATTCACTGCTTTCATTTTTGGGAGAATCAAACAATTAATTATTTATGTTCTTCCAAAATACGATAAGCAATATCAAGTATTTGCGTGTCGTCTAACATGACTAAACCTCCGTCGGGTCCTGGTTCGATATGAACGCCACAGCTGTTACCTTCTCTGAAATTATGCCCGCCGAAGTAATTACGTACTGTTTCCTTTTCCAGACCAAGTTCTTCTGCGATCCTGGTCATACTACCGCTTGGGAGCGAATCCTTCACTTTACGTAGCTCGTTAAATGTTATCGTTTTCGTCATGACTAAAAGTATTAGAATTGTTATTAAAAATTTGAATCGGTTTTATGCCATAAACATAATGCTTTCTCTTTAAATAGCAAAACTTTTTAATGTTTTTTTTTAGAAAAATCAGTATGTTGAAAAATCATTTTCTATTTGAATTTATTTTCTAATAATTTCAAATAAAAAGTGTCCTCATTATTTTGTGTTTGCTATTTCGAAGTAGAACTCAACAATGGTTTCGATCCCTTTAAAAAACAAACTCAAAGGGAAATTTTCGTTGGGAGAATGTATCGCATCTGACTCAAGTCCGAAACCCATTAGAATTGGTTTCACGTTCAATACTTTCTCGAAAACAGGAACAACACCAATGCTTCCTCCCCTGCGAACAGGCAATGGTCTTATGCCAAATGCTTTAGTGTATGCCTTTTCGGCTGCTTTATAAGCCGTAGAATTTATCGGGCAAACATAGCTTTCGGCTCCGTGAAGATGAAACACCTGAACATCAACATAATCAGGCGCCATTTTTTTGATGTGCTCAGCCACTAATTCGTCAATTTCGTGATAACGCTGATTAGGAACGAGGCGTGCCGATAGTTTTGCATAAGCTTTCGAAGGTAAAACTGTTTTTGAACCTTCGCCTGTATATCCGCCCCAGATTCCGCAAATATCCAATGTAGGACGAACACCAGTGCGCTCGATGGTTGTATATCCTTTTTCGCCATGTAAATATTTAATATTTAAATCTTTTTTGTACACTGTTTCGTTAAATGGAATTTGAGCGATTAATTCCCGTTCTTCATCCGAAAGCTCTTCAACCCGATCGTAAAAATGAGGAATCGTAATTTTTCCGTCAGCATCAATGAGTTGAGCCAGAATTTTCGTAAGTTCAGCTATTGGATTGGCCACTGCACCTCCGAAAATGCCCGAATGCAAATCGCGCGAAGCCGAAGTAACTTCAATTTGCCAGTAAGCTAAACCCCGCAATCCGGTGGTAATGCTTGGCGTATCTTCGCTCAACATACTTGTATCTGAAACAAGAATGGTGTCACATTTCAGCATTTCTGTGTTTTCGGCACAAAATTCTTCCAGGTTTGGCGATCCAATTTCTTCTTCGCCTTCAATCAGAAATTTCACGTTACATTTAAGCTGATTTGTTTTAACAAGATATTCGAAAGCCTTGGCATGCATAAACGATTGACCTTTATCATCATCAGCACCGCGTGCAAATATCTTTCCATCACGTATTTCCGGTTCAAAAGGTTTTGATATCCACAATTCGAGCGGTTCTGCCGGCATTACATCATAATGTCCGTAAACTAAAATAGTTGGATAAGTGCTGTCAATTATTTTTTGAGCAAAAACAACCGGATTCCCTTTTGTGGGTAAAACTACAGCGCTATCAGTACCTGCGTGCATCAATATTTTTGTCCATTGTTCGGCGGCTTGCTTTATTTCGGGTTGTCTGTGACTATGCGCACTAACACTTTGAATGCTTATCAGACTGAAAAGTTCATCAATAAAGCGATTTTGATGAGTTGATATATACTCTTTTATATTCATAATTTTCTTTGATTTATATTACTTAAAACAAATGTAATGAAAAAAGTTTTAATCTTATATGATAAATTTTCATAAAAATACAACAAAAATGCAATTTAGAAACTTAGAAACTTGAATAATTTAAAAGTTTCCAAATCTACAATTGTATATTACTGTATATCTGCAAAGTAACATTATTTAACTAACTTATTTAAACAATATTAGTTAGAAGCTGTTTTGAATGTGATAATTTTGCAGCACGTTTTAAAAAACAATATTTATGGATGAACAAAAAGAACTGATATTACAAACTGCCTCGAGAATGTTTACACAGTCGGGGATAAGAAATGTATCAATAGATGATGTGTGCTCAGAGTTGCGAATTTCGAAAAAAACTTTTTATATACATTTTTCGCAGAAAGAAGATTTGGTAGATGCTATTGTAACCTACGATAAACTGAAAAGATTGGACCGTTACGATAAAAATATGAGAGGGAAAAATGCCATTGATACTTTAATTTATATCATCAGAGAAATAAAAAGAGATGCTGATTGCACTCCGCATTTATTATGGAATGATATTCAGAAGTTTTATCCAAAAATATTTGATAAACATAATACCGAGAAAATGATGACCATCCGTCATGGATTCGAAATAAATCTGAAGCAAGGAATTGAAGAGGGTTATTATCGCCACGATTTGGATATTGAGTTGATTTCGTTGTTTCACTCGGTTCAAATGAAAAATTCGTTTGAACTAATGGAGCAAGCTCAGAAAAAATATACAAAAAAACGATTGATCGACTTTTTCATAGATTTGATGATTCACGTCATTGCAAATGAGCAGGGACTTGCGTATATGAAAGAGCATTATTTTAAAGAACAGGATAAAAATGAAGTGTCAGACTTAAAGGACTAAAAAGTGTGATTCATCGGTCAAAATTCCACATTCAACGATTTCATATTTGAAATTTGCTTAACTTAAAGGAATTTTGCATCAAATTATAATTAGAAAAATATCAAAAAAATGATTGTAAAAAAAAGAAGACTTAGTATTGGTTTTACAGCAATAATGTTGTTGTTTACATTGTTCTCGCTGAAAGCACAGGATACGTTAACAGTGTCACTATCAAAAGCATTAGAAATTGCCATGAGCAAAAGCCCGACTATTAAAGTGGCTAACAAAGAAATTGAAAGGGTGGATTATTCTAAAAAAGAAAAATTCGCTGCATTATTTCCTAATATTTCGGCATCGGGCTCTTATCAACGTGCGTTGAAAAAGCAACGAATGTTTTTCTCGTTTCCGGGTATGCCAGAGAATCCAGATGGCATTGAAGTTGGACAGGATAATACATTAAATGCAGGTGTTAGTGCTTCTGTTCCACTTATTTCACCCACACTTTGGGCATCGTTACAAATGACCGAAACGGATGCTCAACTGGCTTTGGAATCTGCCCGTTCCTCTAAATTAGGATTGGTAAATCAGGTGACAAAAGCATATTATGCCATTCTGTTAACACAGGATCAGTACAATGTTTTCAAACGGAGTTACCAAAATTCAGTTGATAATGCCCGTATCATTGGCGATAAATTCAGGCAGGGAACGGTATCTGAATTTGAATGGATACGTGCAGATGTACAGGTGAAAAATGCAGGTTCTAATCTGGTTTCGGCTGAAAGTGCGGTAAATATGAGTAAATTACAGCTTAAAATGTTGATGGGGATCGATATGTTCACCGGTTTGAAAGTAGAAGGTACTTTAAATGATTTTGAAAAAAGCATGTATGGTGATGTGTTATCAATTGATACCACAAGTTTGAAATCAAATACCGATTTGAATCAGTTTGATTTAAAAGTCAAACAGTTGGATCATGCATTGAAAATTCAAAAAGCAGGTTGGTGGCCAACTTTAGCAGCCAGTTTTAATTACCAGTATATGTCGATGGCAAACGACGGAGTTGATTTAAAATGGTTTCCGACTTCCGGAGCTGTATTACAACTATCAATTCCGATTTTTCAGGGTGGCGCAAGGGTTTATAAAGAAAAGCAGCTGAAAATTCAAAAAGATCAGATGCAGGACCAACGCGATAATCTACGCAGAAGTCTCGAAATGCAGACGCTTACCTATCTCGACAATATAAAAAAGTCGATAGAGAAAATTGAATCGAACCGAACCGGACTCCGACAGGCAGAGAAAGCGGTAACAATTGCACGAAAAATGTATGAATTGGGTTCAAGTACTTTTCTCGATTTGTCGAACTCTGAACTTGCATTAATACAATCAGGATTGGCTTATAATCAGTCTATTTACGATTATCTATCGGCAAAATCTGATTTGGAAAAAATTCTTGGCAAACAATAAACGAATTATTAATAAAGAAAATATATAAAAATAAGGATATGAAAAAAAGTAAACTTTTAGGAATACTACTCCTTGCTGTTACAATTGCGATGGTTTCGTGCGACAAAACAAAAAAAGAAGAAGTCAAAAAAGAAGAAACCACTCAAAAAATGAAAGTGAAAATTGTTCAGGCAAGTTCAGCGTTAATTAAACAATCGGTTGACTTTACTGCTACTGTTGAACCAGAATTCAAAAATAATATTGCCCCTTCGGCTCCGGGCAGAATCCGTCGGATTTTCGTAAAAGTTGGTAGTTCAGTAGCTAAGGGTCAGAAGTTGGCTCAAATGGATGACGCTAATCTTTCCAATATCGAAACTCAGGTAGAGAATTATCGTCGTTCTTATAACCGTATTTCCGGTTTATTTTCAGTAGGCGGTGCATCGCAACAGGATCTTGACAATATTAAAATGCAATTGGACTTGGCTGAAACAAATTTGAGAGCAATGAATGAAAATACCTTGCTTATTAGCCCTATAAGCGGAATAGTTACCGCTAAAAATTATGACGAAGGTGATATGTATTCAGCTCAAATGCCCATAATTACAGTAATGCAGATTAATCCGGTAAAAGTGAAAATTAATGTTTCGGAGTCGTATTTTACAAAAGTAAAAATAGGAATGCCTGTGGATATTAAGCTTGATGTTTATCAAAATGAATCATTTCAGGGCAAAGTATCTTTGATTTATCCAACAATAGATGAACGCTCTCGTACTTTTATTGTCGAAATTATGCTTGTAAATAACAATGCTAAAGTTCGTCCGGGTATGTTTGCCCGTGTTAATCTGAACTTTGGCTCAGAAAATCATGTGGTTGTACCCGATTTAGCAATTGTTAAACAGTCAGGATCGGGTTCACGTTTTGTATATGTTTACAATGCGGGTAAAGTTTCGTTACAGCAAATTACTTTAGGCATCAGAACAGGTAGTGATTTTGAGGTGCTTTCGGGCTTAACCGGTAACGAACAGATTGTAGTATCGGGTCAGTCAAAACTGGTTGATGGATCTGAAGTTGAAGTTGTGAAATAATTTAGTTTGTAAAGTTTAAAAGTTTGTAAAGTTATAAAGTTTTAAACTGGTTATTACTTACTGACAAATAGCTAGAATATTAATTTTAAGAAGCAATATTTTAATAAAAAATAATATGAATTTATACGAAAGTGCAGTAAAAAAACCGGTAATGACCTCGCTTATTTTTATAGGCGTAATGATCATTGGTATTTTTGCTTTTAATAAACTGCCCATCGATTTGTTGCCAAAGATTGAGACCAATACAATCATGATTATTACAACATATCAGGGATCAAGCGCATCTGATGTTGAAACCAATGTTACCCGACCGCTCGAAAGCACATTAAATACGGTTTCGAACCTGAAGAACATTATCTCAACGTCGAAAGAAAATAGGTCGATAATAACGCTCGAATTTGATTACGGACAGGATATTAATGTGATTACCAACGATGTGCGCGATAAACTGGAAATGGTGAAATCCTATTTGCCAACTGGTGTACAAAGTCCGATTATATTTAAATTTAGTACCGATATGATTCCGGTGATCATGATGTCGGCAACCGCTGATAAAAGTTTGCCGGGATTGTATAAAATACTCGACGATAAAGTGGCAAATCAAATTGCCCGTATCGATGGAGTTGGTTCTGTGTCGATTAACGGAGCTCCCGAACGCGAAATTCAGGTGTATATCGATCCTGTAAAGCTGGAAGCTTATCATTTGACAATTGAGTCAATCGCTCAATACATTAGGATGGAGAATGTGAATACTCCTGCCGGTTCAATGGATGTAGGGAATCAAACCTATTCGGTAAGGGTTGAAGGTCAGTTTAAGGAGTCATCGGAATTAAACAAAATTGTTGTTGGAAATGCAAATGGAAAAACAATTTTCTTATCTGATGTGGCTACAGTGAAAGATGACCATCAGGAAAGACTTCAGGAAAGCTTTACAAATGGTGTTCAGGGTGCAAGTATCGTTGTTCAAAAGCAATCGGGTTCAAATACGGTAAAAATTGCAAATGAAATTGTAAAACAATTGCCTGAAATTCAAAAGAATCTTCCGACAGATGTTAAACTAAACGTGCTTTTTGATACATCGGAGAATATTAAACACACCATTAATGGGTTGACAGAAACGGTGTTGTATGCATTTTTCTTTGTAATGTTGGTGGTGTTATTCTTCCTCGGACGATGGAGAGCAACAGTGATTATTATAATTACAATTCCGGTTTCGCTTATTGCTTCTTTTATTTACCTTGGATCCACAGGCGGAACGCTAAACATTATATCATTGAGCTCATTGTCGCTTGCCATTGGTATGGTGGTGGATGATGCTATTGTGGTACTTGAGAATATTACAACGCACATTGAAAGAGGCAGCCGACCAAAAAGTGCTGCTATTCATGGAACCAATGAAGTTGCACTGTCAGTTGTAGCATCTACGCTCACAATTATTGCCGTATTCTTCCCCTTTACAATGGTTGGCGGTATGGCTGGTGTTATGTTTGCACAATTGGGTTGGATTGTTACAATTATCATTACAGTTTCAATGATATGTGCATTATCGCTGACTCCTATGCTTGCTTCTCAGATGTTACGTCTTGATCCTAAGCATAGTAAAGCATTCAAAACCATATATACTCCTATCGAACGTTCGCTCGATAAATTAGATAATAATTATGGACGCTTGGTTAACTGGGCTGCCCGTCACAGATGGAAAGTAGTAGGATTTTCAGCTTTATTTTTCGTGTTAAGTATTTTGCCCGGAAAATTTATTGGTACAGATTTTATTCCTGCACAAGATAATGGAAGAGTAGCTGCAACAATTGAATTACCTATTGGAACAAAATCTGAAATCACCAAGGAAGTGGCTGCCAGATTGGAAACTGAGTGGAAAAAGAAATACCCCGAAATTACAATGATTAACTACAATGTTGGTCAGGCAAGTAGCTCAAATGTTTGGGGTTCACTTCAAACAAATGGATCTCATATTATTACCATGAATATGGCTATGGTTGATTTGTCGGAACGGAAAAGATCAATGTTTGAGATTTGCGATAGCATAAGGGCAAATCTTGATGCTATGCCTGAAATTCAAAAATCCAAGATTTTAGCGGGCGGTGGTATGAGTATGATGGGAGGACAATCGACGCTTGATGTGGAAGTGTATGGATTTGATTTTAATCAGACCGATAAAGTAGCCAATGAATTGGCTAAAAAACTCAAAGATGTAGATGGACTTCAAAATATTAATGTAAGCCGGGGTGATTATACACCTGAATATCAGGTTGAGTTTGATCGTGAAAAACTTGCTCAAAACGGACTGAATATTGCTACTGCTTCAAACTATTTGAGCAACCGAATCAATGGTTTAACGGCTTCACTTTTCCGTGAAGATGGTGAAGAATATAAAATAAATGTTGTTTACGGACCAGAATATCGCCAATCAATTGAAGATGTAGAGAATATTTTGATTTACAATAGCATGGGACAGTCTGTACGACTTAAAGAACTCGGTAAAGTAGTTGAACGCTTTACTCCTCCAACTATTGAGCGAAAAAACCGTCAACGTGTTGTAACGGTTTCATCAACGGTTTCCGGAACTACCATTGATAAAGCAGTTTTGGGTATTAATGAACAATTGGCTACCGTAGATGTACCATCTGATGTTTATACAAAAATTGCAGGTACATATATTGATCAGCAGGATTCATTTAAAGATCTTGGAATACTACTTGTGCTGATTATATTGCTTGTGTTTATTGTTATGGCATCTCAGTTCGAATCACTTACATATCCGTTTATAATCATGTTTTCGGTGCCTTTTGCAATTTCGGGTGTGGTACTTGCACTGCTAATTACGGGCAGCACTTTAAATATGATGTCATTCGTGGGAATTATTATGTTGATTGGTATTGTGGTAAAAAATGGTATTGTGTTAGTGGATTACATCAATCTGAACCGCGAACGTGGTATGGGTATAATTCAATCTGTTGTAAAAGGCGGAAAATCCCGTTTACGTCCGGTTATTATGACAACAGCTACAACAATTCTCGGTATGATGCCTTTGGCATTAAGTACTTCATCAGGTTCAGAAATGTGGAAGCCGATGGCCATAACAGTTATTGGTGGATTGACAGTTTCAACAATTTTAACGTTAATCATTATTCCTACTGTTTATTCAATTTTTGCAGGTAGCGGTGTTAAACGTAGCCGTCGTAAAATGCGTCATGCTTTTCATACGAAACAACTTGAAGAGCAAAATAAGTAATAGTAAGTATTATTGGTTTACAATGTAACTTTTTTAAAATAATTATTAGAAAATGAAATCATTATTTATAGTATTCGATCAGGGCTATTACGAACAAATCTTGGCAATTCTGAATTTTAATCATGTACGTGGATTTACCCGTTGGGAAGAAGTGCAGGGAAGGGGATCAGTAGCAGGTGAACCACATTACGGTAATCATGCATGGCCATCGCTCAATTCTTCAATTATGGCTGTAATAAGTGATGAGAAAGTAAAACCTTTGCTTGATGAACTCAGAGCATTGGATGCAACTTCCGAGTTAATGGGATTACGTGCTTTTGTGTGGAACATTGAAGATTCAATTTAATTGAATAAAACCTAAATAAACAGGGAAATTGCATTTTGTGATTTCCCTGTTTGTTTTAATGGATATAAACTTTAAATAAAACAATTTTTCAAAATCGCAAACTTCAATCTTTTCATGTTACTACTCAGCACCCCAATATTTTATCAAAGTTCTGTCTATGTAATTGGAATATAATAGAATAAGTTTCTTTGCCACGGAGTGGCTAAATATGCATAACCCCCAGTGAGCGAAGCGAAACTGGGGGGAAGAAGTGAATAAATGACCCAACATTTGATTTTCGGTTCGACTTGTCGAACTGAAAATCAAATAATTACAAAAACAGTTAGGTGTTAAGTAATAACCTTTTCATAAACTTATTGATTAAAAATATTTACTCTCCTGAAACATTTTAATGCTAAAAAAGCAGATTGTTTGTGTCTTAAATTCTCACGAATAATCTTCTACTTATATTTCACTCATTATTAGTTTGATATTAAACCCGTAAATTTTTCTTTTTTACCTATCTTTGTGTTTACTTTTGGCAAAATGAATTATGCAAAAAACATTACTTTTCTTTTTCTCTATACTAATATTTCAGGCGGCAGCTCAAACCACACTTACAATTCCTCAAATACAGGGCAATGGCACTTTAAGCCCTTATATTTCACAAAAAATAAAAACTACAGGCATTGTCACAGCTAAATTTATTGGCTCGGGTAAAATTGGTGGATATTTTTTACAAGATGTTACAGGAGACGGAAATACAGCTACATCTGATGGCGTTTTTGTTTCCACTTCAACAAATAATATTTCAATTGGTGAAATAATTACCATTACAGGTTCTGTTTCCGAGAACTCGGGTAGAACTCAAATTGGAAGTATAACTGCCCAGACATTGGTAAGTTCAGGTAATCAACTTCCGACAACAAAAGTGCAGTACAATCCCGACAATTTTAATTGGGAACAATACGAGGGTATGTTGGTAGATTTTGATCAGGTGCTGTATGTGAATTCAAACTATAACTTACAGCAGTTCGGGCAATTATCGCTTTATCCTTCGCGAATATTCAATCCAACCAATCAGGCTTTGCCCGGTTCTGCCGATTATTTCTCTTTGATTACTGCCAATTCAAAACCTCAAATTACACTTGACGATGGTATAACAACCACGGCTTACAAACCACTTCCATTGGCTGATGCTTATGGAACACGACGAACAGGCGAACGGGTAAAAAATCTATTAGCAGTAGTTGATTATACATCAGGCAAATATGTTTTATATCCTGCGTCAACTCCTGTTTTTTATGGAAATTCACGACCCGTTGCTCCAACTCTTCCGGCAAAATACAACCTGAAAGTATGTGCGTCTAATCTCGAAATTTATCTTACCACTAACTTTGGGCAGGGTTACGGACCTGACACTGAAGAATTAGCTGCCCGACAACACACCAAAATAATAGCTGCATTGTTGGCAATTGATGCCGATATTTATGGTTTGATTGAGATTGAACAGGGTCAGGAAGCATTGAAAAAGATTGTAAATGCACTGAATACTGCAACTGTGGCAGGACGATATGCTTACGTAAACGATGGTGGTGCAATAAACGGAACTTATACAAAAGTTGGGTATGTGTACCGCACTGATAAAGTTACACCTTATTTGTCAATAAAAAATAATGATTCCCCCTCACCTCTCAGAAGGAAAAAAGCGCAGGCATTCACACTAAAATCCAACAACGAACGCTTTATTTTTAGTTTAAATCATTTCAAAGCAAAAAGCGGATGCAGCTCTGCCACAGGCGATGATGCCGATCAGGGCGACGGACAAAGTTGTTATAACGCGACCCGCGTTGCCGAATCGAATTCAACGTTGAATTTTTTAAGTACCAATAAAACCTACTACAGCGATGCAGATGTTCTGATTATGGGCGACTTAAATGCTTATGGCAAAGAAGATCCGATTACAACCCTGATTGCTGGCGGTTACACCGACCTCCACAGTGCTTATCATGCCGATTCTTCATACAGCTATGTTTATAACAATCAAGCTGGTTATCTTGATAACGCTTTGGCTTCTTCAAGTTTAAAAAATCAGGTGGCAGGGTTGTCGGTGTTTCATGTAAATGCTGATGAACCTGCCATGTTTGAATATTCCGGCTCTGCGTATCAACCCGACATGTATCGGTATTCCGATCACGATCCGGTGATGGTCTATCTTAATCTTGGAGAATATACAGATGTTCCGGGTGTGGAAAATGAAGATATCAAGCTTTTCCCAACAATGTTTGAGGATTATCTCACCGTTGCAAATGCAGCCGGAGGAATTCTTGAAATTTACACACTGAATGGTGTGAAAATATTGCAACAAAATATTGATAACAATGAAAATCACATTGATATCAGTAGTTTACAATTATTGCCGGGTGCTTATATTGTACAAATAGATGCTTCGGGTAAATTGAAAAGAATGATAATTTTTAAAAATAAAAGGTTATGAAAATTGAAAAGATAAACTGGCATGGAATGGATGCCGTATTAATGGAAACCAATGTATATGAGGCTATTATTGTCCCTTCTGTGGGAGCAAATTTAGTAAGATTATATAATAAAAAGAAAAAAATTGACATCCTCCGCACACCCGAACAGGACGAAATTGAAACTTTTATCAGCCGTCCGCAAATTTTTGGTGTACCCTTGCTTTTCCCGCCCAACCGTATTGAAGATGGAACTTATACTTTTGAAGGAAAAAAATATAAATATCCGATTACCATTCCGGCGCAAAACAATTATCATCACGGTATAATTAAATCGCAACCTTTTACAATTACAAATACACGGTTTTCGGCAGATGCGGTGGAAGTTGAAGCGAGTTATTTTTCCAACAGAATAAACAATGAAGTTTTTGCAAATTTCCCACACGAATTTATTTGTAAAATCAGGTTTATTCTTACTGATAATGAATTGACACATATTGTTACTTTCAGAAATACAGGTGATGAAAACATGCCCTTGGGAGTTGGATATCATACGCCCATTCGGTTGCCATTTATGAAAAATACAGTTGCATCCGACTACAAATTACGTTTATCAGCCGGTAAACGCTGGGAATTGTCTGATCGTAGCTTGCCAACCGGAAAGTTGCTAGATTTGTCGGAAGAAGAAATGCAATTACGCAATGAAGGCATGAATGTCAGGGGAAAAGCCATTGAAATGGCATTGACTGACGAAGTTATCATCGAAAACGGAAAACCCTATCATGGCGCAATACTTACAAACACAAAAAAGAAAATCAGCGTTTATTACGAAGTTGATCGTCAGTTTAAGCATTGGACACTATGGAATAATGGCGGTGATGTGGATTGGGTTTGTCCCGAACCACAAACCTGGGCTATCAATGCTCCAAACCTGAAATTACCGGCAAAAGTAACCGGATTTCAGGTTTTAGAAAGTGGAAAAAGATGGAGTGCAACCACAAGATTTTATGTGAAATAACCCCCAACTCTGCCCCCCAACCCCCTAAAAGGGGAGTAAGACGAAGTATCTGAATTTTTTCTTGTTAAATAAGTTGGGGTTTAAAATTACTAAGGTTTAAGTTTGGTGAAGTTTAAGGAAATCAAGGGACAAGCGACTTCCCTGTCGCTTTCTTGTTTTCTTTCTTAAACTTTTCCCATTTTAAAAATATATCAATATCTTTATCAACCAAAATTTTAAAAATATGGAAAAGAAGGAATTTCATAGGGCTAATTTACCTCATTATCAGCAGCCGGGCCAGGCATATTTTGTTACCTGGAATTTACAGGATGCCATTCCAGCAAAAGCATTGAAAGATTATACCGAAAAGTTAAAGCAATTGCGAAACTTGATTGACAATGCCATAAAAGAAAATCAGCCAAAGGAAAAAATCAATGCATTGCGTTTCGATTATAATATTCTCAGAAAAAAAATGATGAAAGCCTTTGAAGATTTAATGCATTTGAACTCTAAAACCGTTGTTGACCTTTCGAAAACCGAAAATACTACCATCGTTTATAATGCTTTGACCTATTGGGAAGGTGTGAAATTGAAAAATCATGCGATTTGTGTTATGCCGAACCATGTGCATTGGGTATTTAAATTGTATGAGAAGGACGGAAATGGAAAACCGGTTTGGTTAGAAGATATTATCAAATCGGTAAAACAACATTCGGCTATTGAAATAAATTTAGTCGAAAATCAGAAAGGAACACTTTGGCACAAAGAAAGCTGGGATACCACCATACGCGACGATCGACACTTGTACGAAGCAATTGAATACACACGCAATAACCCCGTTGCAGCCGGATTGGCCAAAGATTGGAAAGACTGGAAAGGCACAAGGGTGTTTGAGTAATTAGTTGGTTTGAAGCAGTTTATAGGTAGTTAGGTTTGAGTTAGTTGAAGTTTAAATTTGATTAGCGACAAGCGACTTCCTTGTCGCTTTTTTAATTTCTTTCTTAAATAATTTTTTCAAGCGGTAAGGAAACCGCTTGTCCCTTGTTTACCACTTGTCCCTTGTTTACCATTACTGCTATTTTTGCCTCCTCCGTTTATTTTCCGTATCTTTGCACAAAATAGCAATCCGATATGGTATGAGACCACAGCTTGAGAAAAGCAGGATTGCATGATTATTCTATGACATTTGATAAATTAGATCTTATTGAGCCGATCTTAAACGCTCTCCAACACGAAGGTTATACACAACCTACACCTATTCAGGAAATCGCTATTCCAATTGTACTTAAAGGCAAAGACTTATTAGGCTGTGCACAAACAGGCACCGGCAAAACAGCTGCTTTTGCTATTCCTATTTTGCAGCAATTGTACTTAAATAAAGGAAATGACAGAGCTCCCCGTAAAATAAAAGCTTTAATTGTAACTCCTACGCGAGAACTTGCCATACAGATTGGCGAAAGTTTTGCTGCGTACGGACGCTTTATGAATTTGAGACACACTGTTGTTTACGGCGGTGTTACTCAGGGAAATCAGGTAGGTGCATTGAAGGCAGGAGTTGACATTCTGGTGGCAACGCCCGGACGACTGCTCGACTTACAAAATCAGGGTTACGTTAAACTGAACGATTTGAGTATTTTTGTACTCGACGAAGCCGACCGCATGCTCGACATGGGTTTTATACATGATGTAAAAAAACTTATTAAACTCATTCCGGCTAAACGTCAGTCTCTTTTCTTCTCGGCTACCATGCCCGAATCAATTCGTGTGCTTGCAAGTACCATACTTACCAATCCCGAAGAAGTAGAAGTTACACCCAATTCCACTACTGCCGAAACCATTCAGCAGGAAATGTATTTTGTAGATGCGAACAATAAAAAAGATTTGCTGGTGCATCTACTTCAGGATAAATCAATTAAAACTGCATTAGTTTTTACCCGAACCAAACATGGTGCCGATAAAGTGCAACGATTATTGGCAAAAGTACATATCAAAGCGGAAGCCATTCATGGAAATAAATCGCAAAATGCACGACAGAATGCATTGCGAAATTTCAAAGATCGTTCGACTCGTGTACTTGTTGCGACAGACATTGCTGCACGTGGGATAGATATTGACGATTTAAATTTAGTAATCAATTACGAAATTCCGAATATCCCCGAAACTTATGTGCACCGCATTGGACGTACAGGTAGAGCAGGATTGGATGGTAAAGCTGTTTCGTTTTGTGATGTGGAAGAACGGGAATACCTGCGCGACATTCAGAAACTGATTTCGATACAAATTCCGGTGATAAATGATCATCCGTTTCCGGCTGAAAATTTGCCTGTGGAAACGAAATCGAAAGCAAAACCGAAGCAAAACGCACGTCCGCAAAATCCTAATAAGCCGAAAATGAATCATAGCCGTACTCCGGTTAATAAAATTTCGACTCATAGCACTTCAAAAACTGAAAATCAGCGTAAGAAAACCGAAAGCGCACCCGGCAAATCAGAAAGCAAAACGTTTTCTCCACGCATTATCAAATTAAATTTTTGATACCCGTATTTCCCGTTAATGCTGCCGCTTTTTCATTGTTTTTGCGGCAAATTTAACAATATCTTTTTAATATACAATTGTTGTATAGCGGATTGAAAATCCTTATAATACAGAAGGGTGGGATTAAAAAAATCCCACCCGACAGCGCGACGCTTTGCTCTTTTAATTATGTACATATCCAAGAGGACGGGGTTGGTCGGAGATTGTTAAAAACCCACCTGAGGTGCAAATAAATCAAATAATTCTTTATTGTATTTCATTTGTTTGTCATTATATACTATTTCATGATTTTCTCCTAAATATAATTTACACGGAGGAATATTTTTGTTTTTAAAATATATATAACAAATTATTCGATAGTTATGAGAATCTGTTTTATCTGAAATTTGAAGATTATTAATGCAATTTGCCAAATTACAAAAAAAATTACTATCGTTAATTTGTTTGTATTTAGTTTGTTCATACATGGTAATTTCTTCTGGAATATCAACAGGGACATAAGTATTAATATTTGGGGGTAAATATCCAATTTTGATTATTCTTATATCCTGATAATTTATAATATGTTTTTTTTCGCTACAATTTAAGTGGAAAATTAAAATAGTAAACATCAATATTGTCTTAAGATTCCGATGAAAATGAACTATGAAACTTTTCATTTCTTTTTTTATTATATTCTTAGTTTTTGTTTGATTTACTTTTGTCGATCTTTCACCTTTTGACACGACAGATTTTCTGTTTCCATAGTTATTTCTCCCGTCCTGTCGGATGTATCTTAATTAAATGTACGAAACTTCGCGCTGTTCGACGGGTTTTGTAAACCCGTTGTAATGTATTATATCTCGATAGCTATTGGGACTGTGTTCCGCTAACATTGCTCTTTTTATATTTTTTCGCGGTAAATTTAATAATATCTTTTTAATATACTATTGAAGCTTGGCGTAACCCGAAGGCTTTCGGCATATAATACCGAAGGGTGAGATTGAAAAAATCTCACCCTTCTTATGAGACTCATGGCTCATTTATTTAGCATATCCGAACGGATAATGAACTTTTATTCAGCTTTTACCCATTTATTCTCTTTATAACTGAAAATTATGGGTTCTTCCGTAAGAAATGGTTTAAGGGTTCTCTTTGTTTCATCCGACAAGTAGAAGTAGGTGTTATTCTTAGCTTCAATGTTTAAATCGTTGCCAGCGAAACTCAAAGAAATGAAAGAGGTAGAAAGTTGATTTTCTGCCCATTTTTCATCAATGTTAGTGTTAACGAGTAAATTTTTGTTGAACCAGCTCTTAGCATCGGGCAGTTCGAACTTTAGTTGATGAATTGTCCAATCTGTATTATAGAAAGTTATATTTGAGCTTTTTAACGAATCGCCAAATGTCCTGATAATTCCAATAAATTCTTTCTCGTCTCCTGATTTGAATTTCTTCATTTCAAATAAGCTTAACGCCGTGTTTTTTATCAATATATGAAAACTGAGCGAATCGTATTTGAGTAAAACCGATTTTTCCAAAAATGAATTTACTATGCTGTCATTACCACTTTGTTTGTAGTTGTTGAGCATTTCCATTCTGCTTTTTCTGTTCAAAACCGGATTTATATCATCCGGCATATTAACAAATAAACTATCAATGCTTTGTGCATTGGCAATTGTAATGAATAGCAGTACGAATAGTAAAATATTTAATTTTAATGATTTCATTTTCATTTCTTCTTTTTCTTATTTCCTTTAATTTTAGACCAGTAATAACTCAACATATCGGACCAACTGTCGAAATCTTCGCGATATATAATACCTACTCCCTGAGTAGATTTAGCCTTACGTAATTGTGCACGGTCGATAGTATGGCTGTAAGCTTTAAATCTGATTTTACCCATTTCGGTGAGTAACCATTCAACATCAAAGTCGCCGATAAATTTATTGTTGTTTGTGCTTGCACTTGCATTTTCATTCCTGTATCCAAGATTTCCATTCACAACAAGTCGGTTGTTAGGCTGATAAAGTACCTGGGCTTTCCATTCATCATTCACTACCTCCGATTTTTGCCAATCGAAACCTATTGATAAATTATTATTGTTGAATGATTGTTGTAACCAATTGTTAATGTGAGCGCTCAAAGTTGAAGTTGCGAATGAAAGTCCTTCGTTCACACCAAGTACAGGGTCGGTTCGCATATAGTCGGGGGTGTAAAACTTATTCAGCAGTAATAAATATACAATTTGACGATTCATTAGTTCTTCGGTATTGATAATATTCTTCACTTTTTGCTTCAGACTTTCGTCGCTCGAAGGAAGATCAATATCAAACTTAATGGAAGGTTTCATTAGATCATCGGTAAGTTTTAGTACGCAGTTAACCGGCACGCTTGTACGTGTAGTCGAACTTTCAAGTTCGGCTTTATCCATTAAATCGCTAAGCGATGCTGTGAGCGGATAAATTGCATTTATATTCACCAGAGCGTTATATGGATTTCCTGTCCACGAAATGGTGCTTCCTCTGTCAATTTTAAATTCTTTTCTTATTAAAGTTTGTAATGTAAAAAGATAATATCCCTGATCGATAGTGTAAGTTCCATAAAGTTTTACATCGGAATAGGTGTCGAACTGAACTCTTAAATTTCCATTCCCCTTTGCTGTAATCATGTCTCCTGCTTTTGAGTCAATAATTAATTCAAGGTCGGCTTCGGGTGTGACATCTATTTGCATATCGACTTTTACATTGACATTGCTTTCAGGTGTTATTGATTTTTCTTCTTTTTTAGTTTCAGTATCTTCAACTTCATTTTTTGAAAACAAAATAAAACTGTTGTCCGAAGCTGTTGATGCACCATCCATTTGTATGTAGCATTTTGTTTTAGGTTGCGAAGTTGCTTTTATGTCAATATTGGTTTCTTCTTCATCTCCATAAATATGCACATTGCCTGTAACATAAGCTTTTCCATAAAAGAACTCATTATCCTGCGATTGTGTATTCATTGCCATAATGTTACGTCCTCTGATGTTCATATTGTATTTTAACCCCTGGAACGATCCGTTATGAAAAAGATTACCGTTCAGTGTAGCCTGATTTTTATCCTGATCATAAAGTGTTATATTTTTAAATTTCAGTTCTTTGGGCGACATATATACGGTGTCGTTGAAATAATAAGTCGATTTTGTGACGTCGATTGTTGCCTGAGCTTTATTTACAAAAACTTTTCCATCGAACACCAGAAATTTTGTGGGTCCAAACATTCTGAGTTTACCTGAACCGTATCCTTTGAAGTTGCTGACAATTCCGTCGAAATATCGTTGTAAAAACTGCACACTAATACCTCTTGCATCAAACATGACATCGAGTGAATCATTTTTGGGAACATACACACCATTGGCAAAAGCTAAATTATTCTTTTTATCATCAAAAAAATCACCACTGATTAATATCTGCTTGTTAACATTATCCCACGCAGAATTTATCTTGCCATCGGCCATCAAAACATCATTAATATTTATGTTTTTAACAAATAAGTCGGCTTCAAAAATTGTCTCTTTCAATAATCCGTAAAAGGTGGCTTCGCCGGTTGCAAAACCTCCAATTTTAATGGTATGCAGATTTATTAATCTTAAAATAAAACCTACATCCAAGTCATTCATTTTTACAGATATGCTATCGGCCGGGTTTTTCGATACTGTTCCATCAATATGTATAAATTGCTTGCTGTTTTCGAAGCGAAAATCATGAATTTGAATTGTGCTGTCAGCTTTAAAATCAATTGTGCTCCTGCGAATATCCCAAACAGAATCGTTGATAATGATTTGAGTTGGCAGCATTTGCATTTGAGCTACTGTTTTACCCGCATCTTTTCTAAAAAGAGAGAGTGCATTTATTTCCCCGGCATTGGTAATTTCCTGCGAGTTTTGCCAACCAAACTTGGTCGATAACGAATCTTTTACTGCTTTTCCGGTTAAAAAAACATTTACCATTCCTGTTTTCTCTTGCATCTGTGCTCTTGACGAAACCTGAAGCTCCTGTTTTACCCTCTCTACCCGAAGCGAAATATTGTCGAATTGCTTGTTTTTGTACTTTAAGGCAGGTATTGCTGCATTGAACTGTATCTGATTTATTTTCTCATCAATTTTTCCCTGAATTTTTGTAATACCGTTCATCGAATAAGGCAGTGAAAACAGATCGGAAATTTCGTTTGTATTTTGCAAACTCAGATTCACATTAATGGTATTCGAGTTAGATGATTTCGAACCATTGTGATTGGCTGAAAGCGCAGGCAGGTAATACTCAAGTATTTTGAGGATGGATTGGTTAACGGTACTGTATTTAAAGTCTCCTGAAATTGAACCGTTAAGATAATCTGAAAATATCTGGAAATCAGTAATTCCATCTTCAATTGTTGATGAAAACAGAATCTTATCAACGTTGAGTAGCTTGTTGTTGTTTGCTAAAACAATGCTATCAAATCGTATATAACCGTTTAAATTGTCCAACGAATTTCCAACCATATTGGTTTTACCATTGAATGAAATAACGGCTGTGGGCAAGTCTTTTATTATGTTTAGCGCAAATAAATTGGCATGTTCAATTTTTAAATCAAAATCGTAAACCGGTAGTTTTTTTGTTAAATCAATTATTCCGTTAAACCGGGCTTTCACATTCTCATCTTCAATAAGAGCATTTCCGTTAAATCCGGTACCGTCATATTTCCCATCAAAATCAATATCACGATAGGTGTATTTATTTAAGTATATTTCCGAAACTTTTGCACTGATTGTTCCTTTAAATGCGGAGTCGTGCAATTTGGTTCCATTAGTATTAATTTTGAATGCAGTTTTGCCAAATGTTTTATCGCCCAGCAACTTATCTAACTGAAGACTTGCAGTTTTAATGGTCCCGTTATAAAATAAATCTTGCATGGATTTATCAAATTTGAGAAGAATATCTGTTGATAAACTGCCAATGTCTGTTTTAAGATTACCATAAGCAACCAAATTACTAAAGAATCCTGTAATATTTCCTTTGTAGTTTATTAAACCTAACTCATTCAATTCCTTAGGTAGAATAAAAGGTTTACCTGTCAACTCTGAAATAAAATCCTGAACATCACTTTTTTCTAATTTTAAATCGGTGATATTTCCATAAACAAAAGCATCGGCTATGTTCGATAATCCGTTTAAATCCAGATCGGTTTTAAGTAAAAACGATTTACCATATTTAATTTCGACATCCTGCAATCGTAAACTTGAGAGTCTGCCCGATACAATACCGGTCATTTCAGCGGCACCTTTAACTTTTTTAAATTCAGGTACAAAAGCTGTAAAATCGGAAAACGATAACCGTGAATTGACGATGGGTGCTTTCCATTTGATGTTTGTTGCAGTTTTATTTTCTTCGTTCAGTTTATCAAATTCCAATTTGACATTGGCTAAGTTAAGTTCAGAATTCGGGAGAATCAACTGAAATTCAGGTAAGTGATATCCATGTGGCGATCCGGTTATTCGAGTGGATATATTTTTAATGACAAAACCACTTTTTTCTCTCGCACTGAATTTCTTTATTTTTGCACTCAAGGTGTCTTTATTCAAAATGTCTAATGAAACGTGAGCATTAATATCGCTGATTTTCAACCTGCTCGTATTCATTACATTTGCAGGTAACGACAAGTTTTTTCTTAAGTCGGTATAGTTAAGCGACGACTCTTTTATCATCAGCTTATTTATCCGATATTCAATTGATGAACTATCAGGCTTTGGATTTTTGAATGCTTTAATAACAAATTCGATATTACTTGTACCCTCTTTGTCAATTATTATATTCCCTGAAAATCTGTTTAATGTGATGCTTGTGAAAATAATTTTACCATTAAAAAACTCCCTTAATTTGAAGTTTAAGTCAATTTTATTCGCAAACACTAAAGTGTCTTTTTGTAGATCTTCTACATATAAATCGTTTATTTCAAGCGTGTTGAAAAGTTTATATTTGACATTCCCTACTTCAACTTTAGTTTTCAGTTTTACAGAAAGTTCCTTCGTTATAGCATGTGCAATATAGTTCTGTATTTTGCTCGATTGTAATAATACAGGTATGCTTGCAAAAATTATTATAATTCCTGCAAGAAAAAAACTTAGTATTGTAATAGTTTTTTTTATATTTTTGGGCATTGTTTGACAAAAGTAAAGAATAATTTGATAATGCTGAAATAAATTTGGCATAAGAATAACTTTAATATGACAAAAAAAGTGCCTGAATTTTATTGATTTAAAATTAAATGCAAAAAAAAATATATTTAATGATTGAATATTCAAATTTCGGGCGAGTAATTTTTAAACGGAAAGAAATTAAATGAGTGATATTTATATTTTAGGAATCGAATCTTCGTGCGACGATACATCGGCATCTGTTTTGCGGAACAATGTAATGTTATCTAATGTAACTGCTAATCAGACTGTTCACGAGTTATATGGTGGAGTTGTTCCGGAACTTGCTTCGAGAGCGCATCAGCAAAATATTATACCTGTTGTACATGAAGCGATAAAACGTGCCGGAATTAAGAAGTCAGATCTTACTGCTGTGGCATTTACCAGAGGTCCCGGTTTGCTTGGGTCGCTTTTGGTAGGTACATCATTTGCAAAGGGTTTTGCTCAGGCGCTTAATATTCCCCTGCTCGAAGTCAATCATTTACAGGCACATGTACTTGCACATTTTATTAGTGAAGGTAAGCCGGAAGAGCAGCAACCTGAATTTCCTTTTTTGTGTTTGTTGGTGTCTGGTGGTAATTCTCAAATTGTTTTGGTAAAGGCATTTAATCAGATGGAAGTTATTGGACAAACAATTGACGATGCTGCCGGTGAAGCATTTGATAAATGTGCTAAAGTAATGGGGTTACCTTACCCCGGAGGACCTCATGTGGACCGTTTGGCAAAAGAAGGAAACGCTAAAGCATTTGTATTTAATAAACCTCAGATTCAGGATTACAATTACAGTTTCAGTGGGTTAAAAACTTCATTTCTTTATTTGTTGAGAGACAGGGAAAAAGAAAATCCTGATTTTGTTAAAGAAAACCTGAACGACCTTTGTGCATCGCTTCAATCAACCATAATTGAAGTTTTAATGGCAAAACTTCGCAAAGCTGCGGTCGATTATAATATTCATCAGGTGGCGGTGGCGGGAGGTGTGTCGGCTAATTCTGCACTTCGTCAGGCATTTCACGATCATGCTAAAAAATACGGTTGGAAAGTTTATATTCCTCCTTTTTCATTCACAACAGATAATGCTGCAATGATTGCCGTAACAGGTTATTATAAATAC
>CAYNHC010000010.1:0-27953 GCA_964396705.1 uncultured Paludibacter sp. | reverse complement strand
TATTTAATGTCTGATTTTTATTCGTTTCATTTCACCTTTGCAGAAGTAGCTCCTACAATGGGAGAAATTCTCGATTTTATTAAGTCTTCAGATATTGAGGAGGAACATCCGGCTGTAATTTTCATAAGAGATGTACTGGATGAACTCAGTTTTGATGAAGGTATAATTGGTGGTTATCAACTAAAAGACATCGATATTTTTTCTCCAAAAACAGGTATTCTCAACATTAATAACCAAGAGTTGAATCTTGGACGACAAATATGTAATTACATAAAAGGTTCTACACAAGTAGCTTTATTTCTTTGCACTGCTGGCGAAGATTTCACCAAAATGACCAACGCTTTAAATGAGCAAGGTGATATAATGGAAGCATATATTCTGGATGCTATTGGCTCATTAACTGTTGAAAATGCTATGGATAAAATTCAGAAAGAGCTACAACTAAAACTCATTACTAAGAATCTAAAAATTTCGAACCGCTATAGTCCCGGTTATTGCAATTGGCCATTATCCGATCAGAAAACACTTTTTCATTTGATTGGCAATAATCCTACAGGTATTTCATTGAGTGACTCCAGCCTCATGACTCCACGTAAGTCAGTAAGTGGATTGATTGGAATTGGCCAAGAAATAAAACATCACGAATATGGGTGTAAGATTTGTTCAAATACTACATGCATTTATCGCAAAATTCTTCAAGATTAAAATCAACAAATAAAAGTATTTTTATTTTATTGATTACAATATATTTCCCATTTCGTCTTTATTGATAAAATTCGGAAATTGTCAAATATTGCTTTATCCAATTCATAAATCAAAACCATAAAATGATTATGGTTTATTGTTGCATAAAATCCAATTTTTAATAATTACACATTTTGATGTTAAAGAAGTTACAAGTTAATGTAATCAGCAATATATTTGTATGAACTATTGAATTAATAAACAATAGTTATATATGTACAATAAAATAATTAACAATTTCAAACAACTAAAAATTTACTAATATGAAGAAAAACTTTACAAAACATATCCTTATGGGTATAGTATTACTTCTCACTGCAATAGTTGCAAACGCACAGGATATATGGCGTGGTAACAGCACATGGGAAAACAAAAGTCCTTATTTCCCGATTGTTGAAGAAAATTTTCAGGATTGGAACTATAAAGACGATCTTGGTTATGGATTACAGGATTCATCAAAAGATGCTTGTGCTACCAATGCACGTGCATTTAAGGATAACTACACAACATTTAACGTACAGCGTCCTGTTGATGCAAGACAAAATAAACCCAATGGCAAGGTAACTTTCTTTTTGGATTTTTGTTTGATTACACCACTTTGCGACACACAAAGCGGCACTTTATACAAATGGTATCCTAATGGCACTGGAAATGACTACAAAGGACCATCATGGACCAATGTATCAACAGGTTGTATCAATGTATATGATAATTACCAGACAGTTCGTCCAGTTACTATGGGTGTGGGTGGTGATGGTTCGGGTAGTATTACCACATCGTTGATTCCTTTGCTCGAAAGGGTTCAGTGGTCAGCATCCAGCTATGGTTTGAAACGTGGATTTAACATGGAAATTGGTTATTTGCTCGAAGATAAAACTATTTACTGGGATACATTGATGTATTTTGCCGGCAGTTCCGTGTTTGCACGTCCTCAGGTTTATGCCGACATGTTTGCAACAGTTGCACCAAACACCTATTTTTCAGAAACCCACAGAGGAACAGTTTACGAAACTACATTTGGATCAGGTGTTGAGAATGTTTATTTGCGCTTTCGTCCAACAAATCCAATTCATAACCGTCAAATTGTTCGCTTGCATGATTTTAAACTTTACGGAATTGCACCTGAAACCGCTGACGCAACAAACCCAAACGGAACCGGCGTAAAAAATGTAAAATTTGATAATGATTTACAGATTTTCGGACGTGATGGAATTTATCATTTAAATAAATATGCTACTGTCGTAGTATATAATTTATCAGGTAATATAGTTAAGCAGTTCAACAATGTAAACAATGTAAATATTCAGGATTTTGCAAACGGAGTTTACATGATTCAGGCCAATTCAACCGAAGGTATGGCTGTTAAAAAAGTAATCAGATAAAAAAACACAAGAAATAAAATATTTACTATTATGAAAAGAATTTTTACCAGCTTATTTTTAAGCATTTTAGTTACCGGTGCTTTTGCCCAATTTAATTTCAACACAAATACCAATATTGGTCAAACTTTAAAAAATGTGAAAACTACAGATAAAGATACATTTATCGTAGATTTCAGCACTGCTAAATTAAACAGCACATGGGCTTATACTACTGCTCCCGCTTATGCTATGTCATTTCAAAAATGCCAAACACAAAAAGGATTACAAGTGAAAGGTTATTTGGATAACGTAACAACTTCTGAATACAAAATTGGAACCACTGATTGCAACAACTGGGGAGGTCAGAGAAACCCAATTCATGTGGAGAGCATAGATTCATTGAAAGCTATGCTTATTAAATCACCCGGTGCTGCTTCAGGGGGCAATTCAGGTGATTCTATCACTCGTCCTGCTGCATGTTTAATTGATGTAGCAGGAAATCCGGCTTTCGGATTATATCCCGGAAAAGTAAAACGTCAGGAGTATTGGTTTCAGTACAATTTTGCTGGAAAAGCAGTGCAAGACGACATTTCATTTGATATAAGCACATTAGATGCCGGAACTACTGGCAAAACTGCAACATACTCTTTGTCGGTTGCAACAGGCTCAGAATCAAACATTGTCTTCAGTAAAGCAGTTTTTTATGTAACAGGCTCTGGTTCACAAGCAATAAAACTTGCTGAAACTATGGGGCTTAATCCATCTGTATTTTCGGATAAAAAAGTTTACATTAAAATTAACACCCTCGGAACATCTAACTCATTAGACGTTGTAGATGGAGTTGCTCATGGTGTAGATGCCAGCAACCAACCATTAGCATACGATCCAATGATTGTTTTTGACAATTTCTACGTAACTTATATTACTCCACAATGGGAGCTTCCTGTGGCTATAGCCAACGACACTAAAGATAACGCTGCAAATCCTTCAATCGGGGTTATAGGTGTAGAAAGTTTATACTCTTTTAATCTTAAAACCAAAGGTCGTATTGGTACATTCTCAATTTGGCACGACTTGGCAGATGTAGGTTATTCTGCTGGTACACGTCCTTACACAATGCTCGAAACAGGTGGTATTAAAGGAAAAGATGCAAATGGCAATTACAATGTGGACATACCTTACACTTATACTGCCCCTGTATTTAACACCGATCTTGGCACATGGTCACGTCCAAGTTATGTGATAGCAGCTCCTACAAGTGGAAGTGTTGACGATGATATAAAAGTAATCGTAAAAGGCACTTTAAGTTCTGCTGCAAACGATAAATTTGAGTTAAACCCTGGTGTAAGAATTTGGTATCAACTTTATGCATCTCCGGTAAGTCAAAGCGAATATGATGGTATTTTGACTGGAGTTGAGAACTCTTTGGATGCAAACTGCATTTATTCCGCAAACGGTAGAATCTATATTCAGAACACATCTGCAGATATAACTATATTTAACTTTACAGGACAGCGTATTGTTACTGTAAATGCAAATGAAGCGCAAAAAGGTATAAGCGTTCCAAAAGGTATTTATCTTGTAAAAACTCAAAATGCCAGAGCAACAAAAGTAATCGTACGGTAATTTATTGATTAGTAGATATTTTAAAAACTCGTTCTTAATAAAGAACGGGTTTTTAAAATTAATGGTTGTAACATTTTTCAAACAATAATTTTGTGTTATTAGTTTAAAGTCAATAGTTTTTTCTCATTACAATTTTTAATTTCATAATTTTTTATTCCTATCTACTCTATCTGAAAAAAATTCAAACAGATGAAAGAAAATTATAATTTTCAGGAAACACATAAAATAAGTTTGAAAGCTGTTTTCAAATTATTTTTAATGATTATTTTGTTGGTACAATTCCCTGTTCTAACAGAATTAAATCCTTTGATTGCACAAACGCAAAAGCAAATGGTTTCTTTATTGGGCAATGTACTTGATGATACAAACGAACCTGCCATAGGGGCGAGCGTGATTGTGAAAGGTACAACTACCGGAACAATTACTGACTTATCCGGAAATTTCACTATCTCTGCAAATGTGGGTTCTACAGTGGTTATTTCTTATATAGGCTACGCTTCGCAGGAAATTAAAGTATCGGCACAGGCAAAAAAGATTTTCATTAAACTTCAGCCCGATGCAAAAGTATTGGATGAAGTAGTGGTACAAGTTGGATACTCAAGTGTAAAAAGAGCTAATTTATTAGGTGCCGTTTCGGATGTTGCTACCAAGGATATTCAGGATGTTGTTACTGGTAATCTTTCAACAGCACTTCAGGGCACAATGGCAGGTGTACAGGTTAGTCAGGCATCCGGTGCTCCGGGAGCTTCCACCTCAATTCAAATTCGAATTGCCGGATCGTGGAATAATGAGGCACCTTTGTTTGTAATTGATGGTTTTGTACGCGATCAGGCTGCTTTCGATATTTTAGACCCTTCCGAAGTGGAGAGTGTTTCTATATTAAAAGATGCATCCGCTGCCGTATATGGAGCGCGAAGTGCCGGTGGAGTAGTATTGGTAACGACCAAAAAAGGAAAACAAGGAAAAATAAATGTAAATTATTCAAGCACTTACGGAATCTCAGATGCTACACGTTTTCCTGAATTAATGTCTGCTCATGATCATGCGGTTGCACTTAATGATATCACGCGTGATAAATACAAATGGGTGAGTAATGATGTATTAGTAACTCAATTGACAAAAGACGATACGTATTTTTCAGCAGATGAACTAAACCAATTGAGAAACATTGATTACAACTGGATGGATGGTGCATGGAAAAGTGCATTCCAAACCCGTCAGAATATCGGAATTAGTGGTGGTACCGATAAAGTCAGGTATTATGCCGGAGGTTCGTATATGTACCAAAACGGGAACTTCGATAATTTGAGCATGAACAAATATACAATGAGATTGTCTATGGATGTTGATGTAGCAAAAGGTTGGTTATTGAGTTTAGGATTAAACGGGGATAACCGAAAAGTTTCAATGCCGTATAATACTCTTGATAAAGAGCCTGAAAAAATGTACAATACTTACAGTACATTATTAAGAACTCCAAGGTGGATTCCTGCATACATCGATGGTTTACCTGTCGGACAAGGAGGAACAATATTATCTCACCCGCTTTATATAAATGAAATAAATACATATAACAGAAAGTACAGTGGAAATTTAGTCGGGAATATTGCATTACAATGGGATATCCCCTGGATTAAAGGACTTAAAGCAAAAGGTACATTCGATTATACTAATGGATATGGAGGTGGTATTACTTATGCAAAACCGTATTACTTATATGATTTTGTTACATTGCCTTCCGATTATGCTTCTCCGGGTAATATTCTTACTAACGTAGTTGAAAGTAAAATTTATAAAGATAATGGTGAAAAATACCAACAAAGTGCTAATACAAACACTTCTTATCAGGTAAATGCATCAATTGATTATGCACGTCAGTTTGACAAACATGACCTGAAAGCTTTGTTAGTTTTTGAACAATCGCAAACTTCGGGGACTGAAATGTCGGGTTCAATAGAAAAAATGATTATTGATAACGTTGAACAATCATCCGCATTTGGCGATGGTGTGGTACCTGTATTTACAGGTAAATGGTCAACTCCTTCAGCCCGTCAATCGTTTATCGGAAGACTTAATTACAATTACGACAGTAGATACCTTGTTGAGGCTACTTTTAGGTACGAAGCCTCTACCAAATTTTCACCGGCTGATCGTTGGGGATTTTTCCCTTCTGTTTCATTAGGTTGGAGAGTTTCTGAAGAACCATTCTTCAAAGAAAATGTAAATGAAAATATCATAGATAATTTAAAATTCCGGTCATCGTTTGGTCGATTGGGAAATGATGGCGCTAATCCACTTTCGTGGGAAAATAACTATTTATATTCAGGAAGCCAATATTATATGGGTGGATCTTCATTATTAGGATACATTTACCCTAATAACGAAGGATTATCAATGGAAGGTATTACATGGGAAAAATCGGATGCCTATAATGTCGGATTTGACACCCGATTTCTGAAAAATATAAGTTTTGCGTTTGATGCCTTTTATCGGCATAACTTTGATATTCTTCAAAAACGTTCGAGTGCACTTTCGTACAGTAGCGGATTCGGAACTAACATCCCTGCTGAAAATTATGGAATCCAGGACTCCTGGGGAGGTGAAATCAGTTTAGGTTATAATGGAAAAATTGGTCGTGACTGGACTTATTCTTTCAAAGGAAACATAAGTTATGCCACTTCTAAAGTTATTAAAAAGATACAATCAGCAGCAATCATTGGAACATGGCAGGATGAAGAAGGACGAATCAGAGGTGGTGAAGTAGGATATTTTTCCACAGGAATCATGACTCAAGCCGATGTTGATAACCTGGCAGCAGAATATGGCACTTATGTTGATGCTACAACGCACGAAACTAAATTGAATTATACAATTTTAAACGAACAGCCCGCTGCCGGTATGTTGAATTTCAGAGATGTAGGTGGTCCTGGTTATTCTGATACACCTGATGGTAAAATTGACGAAAATGACCAACGTATTATCTCAAAATATGACAATCCTCCATATCACTATGGTATAACAATGGATTTTGGCTGGAAAGATATTAAAGTAAGCGCTATTTTTAGCGGACAGTTTGGTAATGATGTGGTTTATGATAAAGCTGTTTATACAACTGGAGAAGGCAATCGAAGTAATTTTGCCTGGTTAAATAAAACATCGAATAATCTGACCATGTGGAATGATCATTGGACTCCGGAAAATACAGATGCATCCATGCCTAAACTTTACAAAGGCATGGCTGATAAACGATCAACCTTTTGGATGAGAGATGGACATTCATTAGCGCTTCGTTCGTTGCAGGTTTCATATCAAATGCCTAAAAAATTATCGACGTTAATAGGAATTCCTTCATTACGCTTATTCTTCTCTGGTACCAATTTATGGACTATTATTAATCCTTACCCATATAAAGATGCAGGTTTATCCAGTTGGATGGATTATCCGATCATGAGATCATTTAATATGGGTGTAAATATAAATCTATAATTAGTTCAATCATTATGAAAAAATATATATTATTATTTTTAGGAGTATTGACCCTCAATGCTTGCAGTGACATATTAGATGTTAGAGATGCGTCAGTTATAAGTCCCGATATTTGGGATAGTGAACAGTCGGCAACTTTATTTATCAACAGACTATACAGTCAAATGCCAACAAGTCAGATAATAAGTGGCAGCACAAGTCCTTTTGGAAATCATGCTTCATTTAGCGATGAGGCAATTGGCTCTAATAAATTTGTAAACGGAGAATATACTTACGATGAAATTGGCGTTTTTGGAGCTACTTATTACAATAATATACGCAATATTAATATCGCCATAGAGCGCTTACAGGAAAGTACTATGTCCGAAAGTGCTAAAAATAGAATTTTGGGGCAGGCGTATTTCATTCGCGCATGGACGTATTGGAATCTGGTAGTTGTTTATGGTGGAATTCCTTATGTAACTGAATCACTAAATCCGTACATTGATGATTCGATTAAACTCGATCCACCAAGAAATAAAACTTCAGAATGCATTCAATATTTATGCGATGATTTAGATAAAGCTGTCGCTGCATTACCTGCAACTACTGCAGAATATATGAAGGGAATTATTGAATATTCAAGAGTTACCCGTTCGGCTGCTGCCGCTCTTAAAGGTCGAATACTATTATATTATGCAAGTCCTCAATTTAATCCCGGCAATATACAATCACGTTGGGAAGATGCTTATCAGGCAAATAAACAAGCAGAGACAATTGCTATTCAGGATGGTTTTGCATTGCTCGATAATGGACTTTACGACCCTGTAACAGGTAGTTTTGCGAAAATATTTCAGATTGAAGGCGCCGGCTCTTCAGGTAACACTGAAGCTTTATTTGTAAAAGCTTACGATTATTCAGTAAGTGTTACTCATGGTTGGGAAAATTCAGTTCGTCCTTATGTAGCTGGTGCAGGTACTGGTGGACAAGGTTCAAATCCAACATGGGATTTGGTGAAATCATTTCCAATGAAAAACGGCTTGTCGGTTTACGAGGCTGGTTCCGGATGGGATTCAACTTATTACTGGAAAAACCGCGATCCCCGTTTTTACGCAACAATTGGGTACAATGGTTGTACATGGGTTTTATCTGGCATGTCAGGTTCAAAAATATGGTCGTACGAAAAAAGTAATACTGAAACGAAAAATGGCACAAATACCGGTTTCTATTGCCGTAAAATGACAAATCCTACCATCGCTAAAGAAACATCGAACTCTGTTGGAACAGACTGGATCGAAATTCGTTTAGCTGAGGTATTTATGAATTTGGCTGAATGTGCTAACGAAACAAACAGACAATCTGAAGCAATTTCATTAATTGGAAAAATTCGTAAACGGGCGGGAATTGAAATTGGCGAAGGTAATTATGGATTAAAATCAACTTACACTGACAAAGTTGAACTGACAAGCATTATTATGAACGAACGATTTATTGAATTTGCTTATGAAAATAAACGCATGTGGGATCTTCGTCGCAGGAATATGTATTACGAAAATTTAGGCAATTATAATAAACTCAATGGTCGTCAACGTTGGACATTGATTACAAAAATTAAATATCCGGCAGGTGTTATTACTCCACCTCAAAAAACAACGTATGAGAATACATTGATTACAACAAGAGATGCAATTAATATGGATGCTAACTTCACAACCTATTTCACCAATAGTTTCTCTAAGACAATTGGTGATATAAACTACCCGATAGTAGTTCCGACAAAATATGCATTTTTTGCAATTCCTCAGAATATTCTGAATCGTTCAAAAGCAATAAAGCAAACGCAAGGTTGGGGCAATGGAACTGATGAGTTTAATCCTTATGAATAATTTAAAACAAAATATTATCCAATAAATTCAGTGGGTGTTTTTACCGTAACGGGTGGAACACCCACTGAATTGCTTCATGCTATTATAAAAATCATTCTATTATAAACTCTTTTTCGACCATGAAAAAAATATTCTCATTTAGTGTTTTGGTTATTTTAATCTCATTTTGCGTTCAGCAAATTAATGCTCAAACCAAAGCTTTCCCTACTGCTGAAGGATATGGTAAGTACGCCACAGGTGGCCGTGGTGGAGTAGTTGTATATGTAACAAATTTACAAGACTATAATCCGACAACCGAATCACCCATTCCCGGTAGTTTTCGCTGGGCATTTACACAAGGAAAAGACTCTGTAAAAAACCGTTGGGGAGTATGGGTTTACTCATGGAAACCAATGACTGTTCTTTTCAAAGTAGGTGGAGTAATCCAGCTTAAATCCGAATTTAGTTCAAATCGGGGTAACGTAACCATTGCCGGACAAACAGCATTGGGCGAAGGTGTTTGTTTCCGCGACTATACAATGAAATTTGGTGGTTACAATAACTTTGTAATACGGTTTTTGAAATCGAGACCCGGAGATGCAACCGGTGCGGAAACATCCGCAGCCCGACTTGAGAATGGGAGCAATTATATTTTTGATCATTGTTCATTCAGCTGGGGCATTGAAGAAACTACTCATTTCTCCAGTTCACAAAATCTGACCATACAATGGTCGATACTTAGTGAAGCACTTTACAATTCTGTTCATAAAAAAGGGGCGCGCGGTTATGCCTCACAATGGGGCGGTCAATATGCAAGTTACCATCACAACCTGTTAGCACATAACAACACCCGATCACCACGTATAAATGGAGCCAATACCAACGATGTAAATGCACTTGTTGATTACCGTAATAATGTAAATTACAACTGGGGTTCAGCAGGCGCCTGCTATGGAGGCGAATGGGAAGTTCCTACAGGTGGCGGCTATTCACATATAAATTTTGTAAACAATTACTATAAATCAGGACCTGGCACCTCAAGTTCGTTATATTTTGCAGCGCCTTCGTATAATCGTTCGGGTGTAACTCCCACAGGCTATGCAAAATGGTATTTTTCAGGAAATTACATGAATGGAAGTCCTTCGAAAACTGCTGACAACTGGACTGCAGTTGATGTTTCGTCAGTAGGAAGTAAAGAGAATATCTATTCAGGAACAGAATTTATGCAAACAGATGGTGTATTAGAAAATTATGCTGCTTATACTCAAACAGCTACCGAAGCATACAATGCGATCATTGAAAAAGCAGGTGCAATCTACCCTAAGCGCGATGGAATTGATTCCCGAATTATCGGAGAAATGACAGGTACGGTAGCTATTTATCGTTCGCCTTATACCATGAATGACGTTAGCACACCGGTTAAAGGGACTTCAGCCGGGATTATCGACAGTCAATGGAATACAAAACCTGCGGATGCTCCTGTGGGCTGGGATCCATGGGCAAGTTATTACACCACAATTGAAAGCACACAAGCTCCAACCGATACTGATGCAGACGGAATTCCAGATATATGGGAAACTGAAAAAGGATTGAATCCAAACCTTGCATCCGATGGAAATAAAATAACCCTGAGTGGTTATACTGCACTTGAAGTTTATCTTAATAGCCTTGTGGGTGAAAATATTGACCTTGTGTTTAATACCAGAATTAATGAAACTGACTTTAATTTTGACATTAATATTTCTGTTTCAGGTAGTGATTTGCTATTAAATACTGACAAATCAATTATTCGTGTGGAACTAATTGATTTAATGGGTCGTGTAGAGCGCTATTCAAATGGTTCTGACATTAAGACAATCAATATTTCCGATTTGATTTCAGGTGTTTATATCTTGAAAGCAATAAGCAGTGACAATCAAACTTCTGTTAGCAAAATTAAATTGTAAATTTTCTATTTGATAAATTTAAAATGAACAAACTTTTCATCCTACTATCTTTTATATTATTCACATTAAACACTTTGAGCGCACAGGTTTTCAATTACATTGTTGCCAAAGATGGTTCTGGTACTGATACAACTATAACTTCTGCTGTAAACAAATGTCAAGATAATGTCAGAAGCATTATTTTTGTAAAAAAAGGCAGCTATAAAGAAAAAGTAATGATTGGCTCACATAGTATTGCGTCAAAGAAAATCATTTCACTTATTGGCGAAGATGCATTGAATACTGTAATTACGTGGGACGATTATAATGGCAGAAGTATTGTTTATGATGGAAAAACCGTAACATCTGGAACACCCCAATCCGCTACATTTACTGTTAATGCCAGTGATTTCTATGCAGAAAATATCTCGATTATAAATTCATATACCAATGCTCAGGCTGTTGCTTACTATGGTGTGGGTGACAGACAAACGTTTAAAAATTGTCGTTTTATTGGCTTTCAGGATACACATTACACAAAAAAAGGGCGTCGTTTTTATTTTCAGAAATGCTATATCGAAGGAGGTGTAGATTACATTTGTGCTGGAGGCACCTGTATATTCGATTCGTGTACAATAAATAGTGTGAAAAGCGGAGGAAGCATAACTGCTCCCGAAGATATCACTGCTTATACAACAGTTGGAACAAAGAAATATTACTGTGGTTTCATTTTTCGTGACTGCTATTTGACATCACCCACAGGAATTACTCCTTATCTTGGACGACCATGGCAGGCAACTTCTTCTTCAGTTTTACTGAATTGTAAAATGGAAAATATTAAGCCGGAAGGTTGGTCAATATGGAGTGGCACAAATCATTTAAGTTCATTTTTTGCAGAATATAACAGTATGAATCCTGATGGAACTGCTCTCGATGTTTCAAATCGTGTTACCTGGAGCTATCAACTCACCAAAGATGAAGTAGATACATATTATACAAACACGAAAATATATTCATTCAATACAGCGGCATATAATCCTTTCAGCTTAGTAATTGCACCACTGCCCCCCGTTTCGGTAACAGTTAGTGGAAATAATATTAACTGGTCTGCGGTTGATAATGTTGCTGGTTATGTGGTGTTTAAAAACGGATTATTTATGGCAGCTACCAATAACGCTACCTATACCGATAATTCTGAGACAACAGGAGCATATACAGTTAAAAGTGTTGGAATCGAAGGTCAAATCAGCGAAAACGCAGCTTCAGTAACGGGTTTAAATAATATTATTGCAGAAAAAAACATCCGCGTTTTTTACGAAAATAATGTAATCAGATTTTCAGAACAAGTTATTTCTAAGATTTATAATGCAAATGGAAAGTTAATTTTCAATTCAAAAGATTATAGTACTTTTTTAAATACGGGTAAACTTGATAAAGGTTTTTATTTGGTTGTAATGCTCGATAATGAAAATAAATTCTATACACAAAAATTGATTATTAGCAAAAATTAAAATTTTTGTGCTTCTTGAATCAATATTTTGAAATTTATCATCGAATTAGTTACTAAGTTTTTAATTAAAAAATGGACAGTTCTTACATTAACAGCAACGCTATAAAAAGGCAAACCTTTGAATTAAATATAAAATACAAAAAGACTTCCACCAAATTAAACCTTAATTTTTATTTGATACGATGAAAAAATCGATTTTTCTTATGCTTGTGCAATATATTTTATTTGGATTTCTCCTTTTAAATAGTGGTGTAACATTACATGCTGCTTCTGGCAATTGGACAAGCCCAGGAACAGGAGCAAATATTGTTTATACTGCAACCGACCCTACCACACCCGTTAAAGATGTTGCCGGAAATCATTTTACAGTTGTTTATCTTGAAAACCTTGGGTTGAAAAAAATTGGCGGAAATAGTAACGCAACCAATGTTAACTGGTTATTATCGAAAGGTTACAGAGTTGTAGAACTCGATTATGCCAATAATGCGAATGCAGTTACGCCAAAAATCAATGCCGATATCATTGCCATTAACGATGCGTTATTTGCAGGCTCTTTTTGTGGACTGACAAATTGCTCAAAATACAGATCGTATGTGCTTTTCGAAGGCTATCGAATTGCACGTGACATATCCTATTTCAAAGACGATCCGACAATATATAATTACCCGACTTCATACACCGTGGGCGATTCGCTTTATATGGATATAGTTTATCCTGCTAATGCATCAGTGACAGTTCCGGTTGTATTATCATTCTCATATAGTAACAGTTATGCCGGCGATGCCAATAAACATCAGCGTTTGAATCTTGGAAATACACTTGCCGGGTTCAATGACTCATTTTTGCAAGGTGCTCCTGCCAATGGCATAGCCTGGGCAATTGCCGACCATCCAAAGTATTGTGATTGGGGACAGGGAAAACCCACAGGTGGAGCCAATAAAGCGTATGGTGCATACGAAACAAATCCTGATGCGGCACAAAAAGTAAAGTCAGCCATAAGAACTTTAAGAACTGTTGGTGCAAACCTCAATCTTTCAGGAAAAATTGGTGTTTACGGATTTTCACGCGGTTCAACAGCCGGATCGATGGCTATTGGAGATAAAACTGTAACGAATTTTGAAAATGCAGGATTGTATATCGGGACTTCCGACGATGTGCAGGTTGCAGCACTTGGATCAGGAGTTTTTGATTATACTCTAATTTTTAATACCGAGGAAAGTGACGTTGGAAATCTCAGAACAAATTGTCCGTTGGGTTGGGGACCTATGGCCAGCAACCTAGAATTATGGCGTTCGCAAGGCTCTTCATATCTGGTTGAGACATCTGCGACTGCACCTGTTATCTTTTTCTATAATACTACAGATGCTTTGTATTATCAGGATCAGATTTCGAAACTTAAAGCAAAACTGGATGTACTACAAGTGCCCAATTCTACAATAACAAATTATGGTACCGGTCATGCAGTGCCACAAACAAGTGAGTCATTAACAAGTTTATATACATTTTTCAAGACATATCTTACGCCGCCAAATGTAACAACCGGAATTATTCCACTAAAACAAAATACTGGAAACCTGAATTTCAGTTTAACTCCAAATCTTGTAACAGATAATACAATGTTACGATTCAATCTTGCAAATGCCGGTAAAGTAAAAATTAAAATATTAGATATTTCAGGAATTTTGATGTATAAAACTGAAAAGAATTACAATCAACCCGGAGAACAGGAAGATAAACTTAACTTGTTCGATATTAAACTTTCGCCGGGTATTTATTTTTTAGAAATCGATGCAAATGGAGCAATTGGCAACTCGAAATTTATTAAAAAGTAATTGAGAATGTGACAATGAGAGAATGTGCCAATTTGCCAATAAGAAAATGCAGTGCCGCTTTCTTTTTATTATTATTCAATACCTTCAGAAAATGTTACCTTAATATATTAGGTTGTCAATAAAAAGGCAACCTAATTTGTTATAATTAATTATCTACATGAATATCAATTAATTTTCAATTATTTATATATTTGTACTGATAAAAACACCGTGAGTTCTAAAATATAATATGAAAAAAACAATCACCTGCATAATAATAAGTTTAATATACTTACAGACAGCTTTTGCCGGTAAAAATATGATTGTGGAAAACTATTCCGTAGAAGATGGACTTCCACACAATTCAGTTTTTTGCACGCTTAAAGACATTGACGGTTTCATGTGGATTGGAACCTGGTATGGATTATGCAGTTTCGATGGACTTAAGTTTAATAGTTATAATAGCAGAAACGATTTCAATACCGATATTCCTCCACACAAAATTCAGAATATTATCGAAGCTAAAGACGGTAATCTGTGGGTGAAAACCATTGATCATAAACTTTATTTATTCGATAAAAAAAACGAACAGTTTTATGATGTATTCAACGAAATAAAAAAGAAATACTCAGTCAGCCCTAAAATAATTAAAATACAGAGTTCTGATACTGGTGATTTACTGTTACTTACTAAAAATAAAGATCTGCTTATAGCTTCTTCTACCGGAAAAGGAACTGTTACTGTTAAGCTACTATACGACTCTCAAATTAAGCGGGAACACAGACTTACAAACAATCTTTTTATTGAGGATGCCGATAATTTGAATTGGATTGGAATGGATTATAAAATTATTTCGTCAAAAAAAGGCGAAATTTTAAAATCGAAACCATCCGATTTCATTCGTCAGAGAATAAATCAGGAAATTGGAAGCGAGTTCTCGTGTGCTTTTCAATCCGGTAATTTTTTCTGGTTGGGGACTACAATCGGTAACTTTTACAAAATTGACATTTCCAACGGAAATATTATCAAGAACACAAATTTTTATAAAAAGGGGCCAATTCAGAATATTATTGGAGTAAATGGAAAAAACTTCTATATTTCAGTGGGTGGAATAGGCGTTTTTGAGTTAGATGAACGTACGAACGCCACTAAACTTACTTTTTCATTATCAGGAAACAATCAGGTTTCAAATTCATTTATTGATAGTTACGATAAACTTTGGATTGAAATTAACCAGACATCATTAATTTATTTTGATCCTTTTAATAAAACTGTCAGAAATCTGAATTTTCAAGCCGGAAAAGCTAATAAAAATCTGACCCTTTTAGATGGAAAGGAACTCGGAATGTTTATTCTAAACACTGCCGGAGAAGTTATACAGTTCGACAGGATGACAGGAGAGGCTGAAATGATAAGTACTCTTCCCGAATTAAGAGATAATGGTGATAAGAAATATTTCTTTGGAATGACCCTCGATAAAGATAATATTTTATGGTTGTCATCTACTTCAAATGGTATTTTCAGAATTAGTTTTCCAAAACAACAATTCAAACTTTTTCAACCCGAAATCAGAACATTAGTAACCGATGTTGCCATAAAAGGACTATTCCAAAGCAGGAATGGAGATATTTGGATTGGAACCCGTACGTCCGAAGTATATCAACTTAACCGGGAAGGTCTCCTAAAACAAATTTTTAACGGGAAAAATTCGATAGGAAATGTTTATCATTTTATGGAAGACCATCAAGGAAACATGTGGTTTTCGACAAAAGGGAATGGCCTGATAAAAGCTGAACCGGATCCAAAGAGTGCTACAAAATACAAATTAATCGGTTTTGTTACTGACGAAAACAATCCAAATGCAATTATTGGGAACGATGTATATTACACCTATGAAGACAGCAAACACCGAATTTGGGTTGGCTCTTTTGGAGGCGGACTTAATTTGGTTCAATATGAAAATGACAAAGTAATTTTCAAAAACAAATTTAATAGTTTTGAAAATTATCCGAAATACGGCCTTTACATGGAGGTACGAAATATTGTTGAAGATAAAAATGGTCGTATTTGGGTGGGTACCAGCGATGGATTAATGTCATTTGATGGAAATTTTAAAAATCCTGATAAAATTGAGTTTCAAATTTACCGAAACGAAAAACTAAACTCAAATATTGCTGATAATGACATTTATGCATTGTTCAAAGATGTCGATGGTCAGATATGGATTTCGGTATTTGGGGGTGGACTCAATAAGCTTGTGAAGTATGATAATGAAAAGAAACTACCGGTTTTTAAATCGTATAATATTGGTCAGGGTCTAATCAGTGAAGTAATTGTTTCGATTGTGGAAGATAACAATAACAATTTATGGTTTGCAACCGAGAATGGACTTTCGTTTTTCGATAAGAACAAAGAAGTATTCCGGAATTTCGATCGTTACGATGGATTTATGAATATACAAATGGAAGAAGAAAGTGCACTAAAACTCCACTCAGGCGATTTGTGGTTTGGATGTCGCAAAGGAATTCTTGCTTTTAATCCTGAAAAAATTGAAACTTACAATTGCGATTACAATACTTATATTGTCAACTTCCTGGTATCCAATAAAAACATAAAAGAGTTTAGGGACAAGCCAATTCTCAGTGAATCAATTCAGTACGCAAAATCAATCACACTTAAACACAATCAGTCCAATTTCGTGATTGAATTTGCAGCATTAAATTATTATAACCAGAACAGGGTAAGTTACAAATATATTCTCGAAGGTTATGAAAACGAATGGCATTTCAACGGTCGAAACCGTATTGCATCATATCCAAATGTTCCCCATGGCAATTACACATTCAGGGTACAAACAATCGACGAAGCCAATTCGATGCTTAAATCGGAACGAACATTAGAAATAATCATATTACCTCCATGGTGGCTGACGTGGTGGGCAAAAACCATTTATTTTATTTTAGCCGTGTTGTTCACCTATGGAATAATTAAGGCAATATTGTTTTATATAAAAATGCGAAACGAGGTTTACATTGAACAGCGCGTTTCGGAATTGAAAATCAGGTTTTTTACCAATATATCACATGAACTTCGTACACCGCTCACTTTAATTACCGGACCTATTCAGGAACTGAAACAAAAGCAGCAACTTAACGAAAAGGGGCTGCAATATATCGCGTTGATAGAAAAAAGTGCAAATCAAATGCTTCAGTTGGTCAATCAGATTCTCGATTTCAGAAAGATACAGAATGGAAAAATGATATTGCATGTATCACAACTTGGATTAAACAAGTTGGTGGCGGCTTTTCAAAAAGAGTTTGCAGTAATGTCAGAAGAAAACGAAATCAGTTTTTCATTTCAACTTGCCGATGAAGAAATTCCGGTTTGGGCTGATAAGGACAAAATTGAAACTGTAGTACGCAATGTGATTTCAAATGCCTTTAAATTCACAAAAAAAGGAGGAAGTATATTTGTCTCTACCAGTCAGAGTATGGATAAAGATAAATGTTACATCCGAATTGAAGATACAGGCATTGGAATTCCACAAAATAAAATAGCTGAAATTTTCGATCGTTTCACCCAAATCGATGATCCCAAAAACCATTATTATCAGGGAACAGGAATCGGATTAGCACTTTCGAAAGAAATTATTACGCTTCATCATGGTAATATTACTGCCGAAGGGAAACCGGGTGAAGGTTCTGTTTTCACGATTGAATTGTTAACAGGCAAGGATCATTTTAATCCCAATGAAGTAAATTTCTACGTTAGCGATATTGTGGACGAAACTCTGATAAATTCGGCAGAAAACATTATTGAAGAAACCATCGAACCCAACAATAATCTGCCACTTTTACTTGTTGTGGAAGACAATCTGGATTTGTGTAATTTATTGAAAATGCAACTCGAAGACCGATATAATGTTTTGATTGCAAACAATGGCGTCGAAGGATTGAAAAAAGTAAATCATTATCACCCTGATATTGTGGTTACCGATCAAATGATGCCCGAAATGAGCGGAACTGACATGTTACAAAAAATCCGAAACGATTTTAGAATCAGTCATATTCCGGTGATTATTCTTACTGCTAAAAGCGATGAAAATGAAAAACTTAATGCCATTAATCTGGGTGCCAATGCATATATTACAAAACCTTTCAATAAAGAATATCTTATTGCACGCATTGAGCAACTTTTAAGCGACAGGAAAGTTTTCCGTGAGAAAATCTGGAATCAGGAAGAAATTACGGAAACAGCCGCTGTAGAAACTGAAAATTTCGAGAAATATCTTGTTAAAAAAGACATTCAACTACTCGAGAAAATCAATCTGGTCATTGAACAGAATATCTCAAACAGCGATTACAATATTGATGCATTGGCAGAAAATATGGGATTGAGTCGTTCGGCATTCTTTAAAAAATTAAAAAGTTTAACCGGCCTTGCTCCTGTAGATTTAATCAAAGAAATAAGGCTCAACAAGTCGGTTGAAATGCTAAAAAATACCGACATGACCGTTTCGGAAATTGCTTTTGAAGTAGGTTTTAAAGAAGCAGGATATTATGGCAAATGTTTCAGAAAAAAATATGATACAACTCCTACCGAGTTTATGGCTAAATACAGGAAAGTTTGATATTACAAAAAATCGTTTTTATTATCGTTTAATCCAACTATCAAATGAAAATAATATTAAAATTAAGCATTTTTTTTGCATCAGTTTTTATATTTCAGAGCGTACAAGCGCAAAACTTTCCGTTACAGGTAAAAGATGGAAAAGTCACCTATATAAAAGATGCCAAAGGTAATCGCATTCTCGATTTTTCTTTTTGTGGTTACCGAAACTCAGAACAAGATATTCCTGCCGTACCAAATCAAATCTTTGTTCCTCAACGTGAAGACGATGCAACTGATATTATCCAGCGTGCCATTGATTATGTTTCAACGCTTAAACCTGACATAAACGGTTACCGGGGCGCTGTTCTTTTAGACAAAGGAACTTTTAATATTTCCAAAAGTCTTTGGATTCGGACTTCAGGGGTTGTTTTGCGTGGATCAGACAAAAAAGAGACAATATTATTCAAACAAGGTATCGACCGTTCGGCATTGCTGCATATCGAAGGGGTCAACAATCGTGTGCTGAAAGATTCGTTCAATCTCGCTACATCTTATGTTCCTGTGAATGAAATGGTATTGGAACTTACTTCGACTAACAACCTGAAAGAAGGCGATAGAATCAATATTAAACGTCCCTCAACGGCTGAATGGATAAAATCTATTGGTTGTGACATTTATGGTGGTGGCATAAGCGCATTAGGTTGGAAAAAAGGGGATATAGATGTAAGCTGGGACAGAACTATCGTAGGAATTGATGGAAATAAAATTACACTGAATGCTCCGTTAACTGTTGCCCTTGATGCTCAATTTGGTGGTGCTAAAATCAACAAATACGAATGGAGTGGACGTATTTCAGAATCAGGAGTTGAAAATCTGACCATGATTTCGGACTACGACAAAAAATATCCGAAAGATGAAGATCATTGCTGGACAGGGATTTCGATTGAGAATGCCGAAAATTGCTGGGTGCGAATGGTTAACTTCCGCCATTTTGCGGGAAATGCAGTTATTCTGCAACCAACCACTTCAAAAATTACGGTGCAAGATTGCATTTCAAAAGAACCTGTTTCCGAAATCGGAGGTTTTCGCCGTATTATTTTCTACACAATGGGGCAGCTAAATCTATTTCAACGTTGTTATTCCGAAAATGGCATTAACGACTTTGCGGCAGGTTATTGTGCTCCCGGACCAAATGCTTTTGTTCAATGTGAAGCAAAAAACGCACTCGGATTTAGTGGTTCAATTGATGCGTGGGCTTGTGGCTTGCTTTTCGACATAGTAAACATTGATGGCAATAATCTGACTTTTAAAAACCTTGGGCAAAATAAGAACGGAGCAGGTTGGAATACTGCCAATAGTTTGTTTTGGCAATGTTCTGCGGCTGAAATTGAATGTTTTGCTCCATCTGACGATGCAAAAAACCGTGCCTATGGATGCTGGGCTCAATTCTCCGGCAATGGTGATTGGGCAGAATCCAACAATCATGTTCAACCCCGAAGTATATTTTACAAACAATTGGCAGACCGTATTCATCAGGATGTTACGGCACGTGCACGTATCTTACCTATGAAAACCGACGCCTCAAGCAGTCCTTCAGTGGAAGTTGCACAACGCATGATGAAAGAAGCATATGAACCACTTCTTACCGCCGAGATGTGGATTCATCAGGCAGTTTTTAATCCTTCAGTAGAACATGCGAAACTGATGACTACCGCCGAATTGAGAAATCGGCCTATGAAAATGCGTGCTTATATGCCAACTATCTCAAACAAAAATGGAAAAATTGTTTGTGATGACGCTTTGATTGTTGGTGGAAAAACTGATGTACAATGGTGGAACGGTAAATTAAAACCAAATTTCATAAAATCGAATCAAACTAAACCACATCTAACCCGCTTTGTTCCGGGTCGCGAAGGATTTGGACTGACTGACCGTATTGATTCAGTAGTTTCATTTATGAAAGAAAGAAATATTGCTGTATTAGAACATAATTACGCACTTTGGTCCGATCGTCGTCGCGATGATCACGAACGCATACGCCGTCGCGATGGCGATGTTTGGGGGCCATTGTACGACCAACCATTTGGTCGGACTGGACAAGGAACAGCGTGGGATGGTTTGTCAAAGTACGATTTAAACCGACCGAATGCATGGTATTGGGCACGATTGAAAGAATTTGCCGACAAATCACAAAAAAAAGGATTGTTACTTTTTCACGATAACTTTTTCCAGCATAATATTATCGAAGCAGGTGCACATTGGGTTGATAGTCCGTGGCGTACCGCAAATAATATAAACGATTCGTTATTCCCTGAACCGATAAATTTTGCCGGCGACAAACGTATTTTCCGCTCCGAAATGTTTTATGACATAAATAATCCGGTTCGTCGTCAGTATTACCGTACTTACATTCGTCAATGTCTGAATAATTTTGCAGGAAACAATAATGTAATTCAACTTATTAGCGCCGAATATACAGGACCGCTGCATTTCGTACAATTTTGGTTAGATGTTATCGACGAATGGCAAAAGGAAACAGGGAACAATGCATTGGTGGCATTGAGCTGCACTAAAGATGTTCAGGATTCCATACTTATCGACCCCAGACGTGCAGCTTTAGTCGATATTATTGATATTCGCTATTGGCACTATAAAAATGACGGAACTGTTTATGCTCCACAGGGTGGTTTAAATTTAGCTCCCCGTCAACATGCCCGATTAATGAAAGTCGGAAAGGTTACTTTTGATGAAGCGTACAAAGCCGTTTATGAATATCGTACAAAATATCCGGATAAAGCAGTTACTTATTTTTCTGAAAATTATCCTGAAATGGCATGGGCAGTACTTATGGCCGGTGGTTCATTACCTGCTTTACCAGTTAAAAATGATGAGTTTCTTAAAGCAGTTGCGCAAATGGATGTACAATTGGTAAAATCTGATCAATATAAAATGCTGGTAAAATCTGGTATTGGAGCAATAGTATATACTGAAAAGCAAAGTATAGTTCCGGTACAACTCGAAAAAGGAAAATATAGCCTCACATTTGTAAATAAGCAAACAGGTGAAGTTAAATTGATTACAAAATTAATTAATGGCGATCAGATTTATCAACTTAAAACATTATCAGGACAAGCAGGTGTTTGGTGGTTTCGTAAAATCTAACAAAAAAACAGAGCAGATTCAGAAAAACTTTGATTTCATCAAGAATTATTCACTTTCGATTATTTTCGATTACAAACCCTTTATTTTTGATATTTGACTTTTAATTCCTATTATACTTTGATCAAAATTGATAGTAAAAACTGATATTTGAGTATTTATAACTTCTGAAAACATGCTTTTGAACATAGTGTAACCGTATTATTTGATAAATTGATTTTAAATATTTTATATTTGTCAAAAAACATGTTATAAAACATGTTACCTGTTTTTACCATAGACATATCAGATTTTTCTATCGCTTTATTTTTGTTTGCTTTATTTTTGCTTCATGAATTTGAACCAAAAATAATACTTCATGGAACAAGACTACAAAAACAGATCAGTAAATTCTGAAATTCAATCAGCTCAACTTTTTGATGCATTTAAAAAAGGAGATACGAAAGCGTTCACCGGATTATATGATATGCACGTTAATTTGTTATTCAATTATGGAATGCGATTAACAACAGATAAGGAATTACTGAAAGACTGCATACAAGAAGTTTTTGTAAAAATTTACAATAAAAGAAATGAACTGGATGCTGTCCAAAATATAAAATCCTATCTCATAATATCGCTAAAAAACAAATTGTGCGACGAAAGCCGCAAACGCGTTCATTTATCAGATGTAGCAGTTGAAGAAATTGATATCATTTCGAGCGATAATGTAGAAAACAACTATTTAGCCATCGAAAAAGAGAAAACAGATTGCGCTTATTTAGCCAAACTAATGGGCAAATTGTCGTTGCGCCAACGCAAAGCAATTGAATTGTACTATTTTGAAGAACGTAAATATGAAGATATTTGCGAGATAATGGAAATGAATTACCAGTCAGTTCGCAATCTGATACATCGGGGTATGGTGAAATTGCGCACTTGTGCATGTTAATTCAAATAAAAAAAATAATTTGAGTACAAAGTAATTTGGTATGCGTTTATTTATAAAAACATACAAATTGCGTGAATCTGAAAAACGAAAATATAGTTGAATTTTTGATAAATGATGAATTTATCAATTTTGTTATCCATCCAACTTTAAAATTAAGACTACAATGGGAGGCATTTTTCAAGAAAAATCCTCAATTAATTTCAGCAGCTAATCAGGCCAGAATGATTCTTTACGGCGAAGAAATGTCAGAAGAATTGCCTGCGTCTGAAACTTATGAATTAAAAAAACGTATTATTAATAAATGTGGATTTACTTCGTTAAACTAAAAGATTTAATTGAAACATAACAACAGAAAAGGTTTACCTCTTATCCGGTAAACCTTTTTCTATTCAATATTATTCTCATTCTCAAAATAAGTAATATTCATTGATATAAAATCAGTTTCTAAATTATGTATGTTAAAATTGACAGCATAAAGTGACTATGTAAGGTATTAACAATAAAAAAGTAAAAATAATGTACTGAAAATTTGGCTCGTACCTACCTATTTTTGTTATTTTGCACACGATTTATAAAAAGTATTAAACTAACTAAACGAGTTATGTCGAAAAATCTTGTCATTGTTGAGTCTCCGGCTAAGGCCAAAACGATAGAAAAATTTCTTGGGAGCGATTTTCAGGTCATGTCCAGCTTCGGTCACATACGTGATCTTGCCGAAAAAGGAATTGGTATTGATTTCGAAAACAATTATAAACCTGAGTACGTCGTTTCTACGGACAAGAAAAAGTTAGTAGCTGAACTTAAAAAAGCTGTAAAAGACAAAGAAATTGTATGGCTTGCTTCCGATGAAGACCGCGAAGGAGAGGCAATAGCCTGGCATTTAGCCGAAGAATTGAAGTTAAAAAAAGAAACAACACGCCGAATAGTTTTTCACGAAATAACAAAAGATGCTATTCTGAACGCCATTGAAAACCCCCGTGACATTGATATTAATCTCGTTGATGCTCAACAGGCACGACGCGTATTAGACAGAATTGTAGGTTTTGAATTATCGCCTGTATTATGGAGAAAAGTAAAACCTTCGCTATCAGCGGGTAGGGTTCAGTCTGTCGCTGTTCGCCTGATAGTTGAACGCGAACGTGAAATAAATCAGTTTGTTCCGGAGGCTTCGTACAAAGTAAATGCATTGTTCAAATCGGTAGATATAAAGGGTACTCCTGTAGAAATTAAAGCCGAATTACAACAGCGTTTCGATACTAAAGAAGAAGCACTTGCTTTTCTGGAACATTGCAAAACGGCAGGATTTTCAATCGATGATATAGTAACCAAACCATCAAAAAAATCTCCTGCACCTCCGTTTACTACTTCTACACTTCAACAGGAAGCCGCTCGTAAACTTAGTTTTTCTGTTTCGCAAACCATGCAGGTTGCACAAAGGCTTTATGAGTCGGGAAAAATCACTTACATGCGTACTGACTCAGTAAATCTTTCGAGTTTAGCCATCAACGCAAGCAAAGCCGAAATTATCAGCATGGCTGGTGAAAAATATGTGAAAATTAGAAAGTTTTCGACCACTTCGAAAGGCGCTCAGGAAGCTCACGAAGCTATCAGACCAACTTACATGAACGCAAGAACAATTGAAGGCAGCGCACAGGAAAAGCGATTATATGAGTTGATTTGGAAAAGGACTATCGCTTCTCAAATGGCTGATGCTGAACTTGAAAAAACATCTATTTACATCAATATTTCTGGCATTAAAAATCAGTTTGTGTCCTCCGGCGAAGTAATTATATTCGATGGATTTCTAAAAGTCTATCTCGAATCGACTGACGATGAGAATGACACCGAAAATGATTCTTTGCTACCAACAATGAAAAGCGGAGAAAAATTATCGGCAATAGAAATTGCTGCACAACAGAGATTTACCCAAAAACCTGCTCGTTACGGCGAAGCAAGTCTGGTTCGTAAACTTGAGGAGTTAGGTATTGGACGTCCTTCAACTTATGCTCCTACGATATCAACCATTCAGAACCGCAAATATGTTGAAAAAAACGATCGCCAACCCGAAAAGCGTGATTACAATTTATTGAAATTAAAAGCCGGAAAAATTTCGGAAAACATAAAATCCGAAAATTTCGGGGCTGAAAAATCTAAACTCTTTCCAACAGATATAGGAATTGTTGTGAACGATTTTTTGACAGAATACTTCCCTGATATTCTGAATTATAATTTTACTGCCGATGTTGAAAAGGAATTCGACGAAATAGCCGAAGGAAATATAAAATGGACGGTTGCCATTGATGAATTTTACAAGAAATTTCATCCGGTAGTTGAAAGTACAATGAAAAACTCCGAACGTCAGGTTGGTGAGCGTATTTTGGGAACTGACCCGGCAAGTGGACGTCAACTTTCAGTAAAAATTGGTCGTTTCGGACCTTTAGCTCAAATTGGCACTTCCGAAGAAGAAGAGAAACCGGTTTTTGCTTCACTCAGACACGATCAGTCAATTGAAAGTATTACCATCGAAGAAGCATTGGAATTATTTAAACTTCCACGTCAGATAGGTGAGTTTGAAGACAAAGTGATGACCGTTGCCATTGGACGCTTTGGTCCATACATCCGCCATGACAGCACATTTTATTCACTACCTAAAACGGATGATCCAATGACCCTAACGGCTGAACGTGCTGTAGAAATAATTGCTGAAAAACGGGAAGTGGAAAAAAACAGGTTAATATGTGCTCTTGGTGAAAATGGAGAAATTCAGATTATCAATGGACGTTTTGGACCCTATTTTACCTTCGAAAAAAATAATTATAAAATTCCGAAGGGTACAGAACCAACCTCGTTGACATTAGAAAAATGCATGGAATTGGTGGCAAGTCAACCACAAAACGGCACGAAAAAGAAAGCTTTCAAACCAAAAGCAAAAGCAACAAAAAGTAAAAAGTAATTCCTTTTTTAATACTCAGCTATATGAAAAAACTATTTTTTTTATCATTAAGTGTGTTTTTTACTTTGGGAGTTTCTGCTCAAAACCCACTTAAATTGACAGAAGGAAATCCGGTTTTTGTATATTCACTACCCAAAACAGAATTTTGTATAGAAGTAGAAATTGAAAAAACAACTCAAAAACCAGGTCAGTTTTATCAGTATTCTGAACGTTATCTTGCTACAAATCAAATAATAACAGAACATAAAACAACCTATCGTCTTAGCAACATAACAATAGAATCCAAAGCAATACCTGATTCCAGGCGAACATATCAGCTTGAAAACATAAAAGGGCTACAATATAACTTTATCAGTGTAGATAAGAGTGGTTTATTGTGTGGTGTAAATGTACCTGTAGCTACTGAAAGAACGATTAAACATATTAAAATCATTAACAAAGATTCGATTTTCAGATCAAAAGCACTACTCCCACTCAATGAAGAATATTTAATGGCTGGCTCCTCTGCAAAACTTGCCGAAGGTGTAGCAAAACAAATATATCGAATTCGTGAGAGCAGGATGACATTACTCAGTGGTGATATGGACAAACTCCCGTCCGATGGTAAATCATTCGAAAGTATGCTCAAAGGACTTGATAAGGCAGAACAAGAGCTAACCGAATTATTTATTGGGAGGCAAACTGTAGAAATTCAAAAGCATAAAATATATTTATCACCGGATTCCGCTTTTACTAATCAGGTATTATTTCGCATTTCGGCAAATCGCGGATTAGTTGATGCAACTGATTTAGGTGGTGCACCATATTATATTTCGTTTTTAAGCGATAAGATACAAGTAGTTGCGCCCGATCCAAAAGCAAAATCAGAAAAAACTGCACTAAATACAATTCTTCCTGCAAACACAAAATTAACGATTACAGATGGGATTAGAACTTATTACAGCAATAATTTTTTCGTACCTCAGTTTGGAGTTATCATTCCCATTTCGGAACAAATATTTAGTATTCCAAAAGTAAAAATCAGCATCGACAATCAAAGCGGTAGGTTAGTGAGAATTGAGAAATAATTCTTATTCATACATGTTACAATAATTGTAATTGACCATTTGGTCATTTGCAATCAACTATAAAAAAAACGGACTTGCCTCGATTTTGAGGTAAGTCCGTTTTTTAAGAACTTAAATCTCATTATTATCCTGAATATATTTATTACCTGCATTCAAAAGAATCTTTGAAATTCGTTTTCGCAAAAAACGTGGATTTAAAACTTCAATCGATTCACCAAAACCAAGGATTAGTCTCTCTAATTCAAAATTCATAACCACTTCAATCTGAAAAACTGTACCTTGCTCTTTTTCATCAATTATAATCTGAGAATGATGAAACGGTTTTGTTTTCACATAAGGTGCATTCATTCTTTCAATCAGAAATGTAACTTTTTGAGGTTTCATTTTTTCATTTACAGTAACACCAATCGTGTTTTTGTAATACACTTCAGGATCAAGATCTGATTCGACATAAGGTACTGATAAATCAAAGTCGATGTTGATAATTCTATCCAATGCCAGATTTAAATAATCTTCATTTGTTTTCTTTTTACCAATCAAAAACCAACGATTGTTGTACTCCTTCAATAAATAAGGATGAAATATAAAAATATTTGAACTTCGCGACTTAAAAGACTGGTATTCAATTTTCAAAACTATTTTTTTGAGTATAGCCTGATATAGGACATCAAGAAAATGAATGCCTTTTAATTTATCATTTTTATCGAGATGAATAATTGGTCTGTTATTCGTTTTCTCGACATAAATTTTATCTTCTAAGCGGTTAATTATATCCGTCATTTCCGTAAATAGAGAAAAATCTTTGAATTGCTTTAGCATCTCGACTGTTTCGGTCAACACATTCATATCCGACTCAGTGAGTGGAATGTCAGTTATTGTAAAATCCTCATCTGAATATCGGTAATATTTCTTATTATAAACCTCA
>CAYNHC010000009.1:18425-28111 GCA_964396705.1 uncultured Paludibacter sp. | reverse complement strand
GACTTTTTTACAAGTTTCGCATGTTGTCCGGGGGCATAAACATATTCAAAAACATCGGATATATATTCAGAATTCAACTTTATATCAGGTTTATGGCATGATATAAATGAACTTGCAAAAATGCACGAAAGTATCAGGTGTTTTTTAGTATTGAATAAATGCATGTTGAGAAATTGAAAAATAAATGTCCGAAAGTATAAACTGCCGGACACTATAAAATTTGGAAAAATACAATCTTAGTCCAAAATGGTTATCCAACCATGAACATCAGGTTCGTCGCCATACTGAATAGCTCTTAATTTATGATAAAGCTTGTCGCAAACCGGACCTGGTTTTCCGTCATGCGAAAAAACATAACTCTTCTTTTCGTCGTAGTCATCAATGCGTTCAATAGGACTTATAACCGCTGCTGTACCACATGCACCTGCTTCTTCGAATGTTTCAAGCTCTTCTACAGGAACATGACGTTGTTCAACTGTCATTCCAAATTCTCTGGCTAACACCATTAAACTTTTATTGGTGATAGATGGAAGAATAGAAGTGGATTCAGGAGTTACATAAGTATTATTTTTAATACCAAAGAAATTGGCAGCGCCACATTCATCGATATATTTTTTTTCCTTTGCATCAAGATAAAAAATATTTGAATAACCCATTTCATGCGCTCTCTGATTGGCAACCAAACTTGCTGCATAATTTCCTCCTACTTTGTATTTTCCCATACCCAGAGGTGCAGATCGGTCATACTCACGCATAATTACAAAAGGCGTAGTCTGAAAACCTCCTTTAAAATAGGGTCCAACCGGAGTTACAAAAATAATAAACATATATTCATCAGCAGGCTTCACTCCTACTTGCGCACCTGAACCAAACAACACCGGACGAATATACAGTGAAGCACCCGATTCGTAAGGTGGAACAAATCTTTCGTTCAGTTTTACTGCTTTTATCACCGCTTCTTCGAATTTTTCAATCGGAAGCTTAGCCATCAAAGTTCCATCACAGGTATCCTGCAATCGTTTGGCATTCTCATCCATTCTGAAAATACGGATTTTGCCGTCTTTTCCTCTGAATGCTTTTAATCCTTCGAAAGCCTCCTGTCCATAATGCAAACTGGTAGCCGCAATATGCAAGGTCATATATTCTGTATCATGCACTTCAAGTTCACCCCATTGTCCATTACTGTATGTGCAACGGATGTTATAATCGGTTTTCATATAACCGAATCCCAAATTTCCCCAATCAATTTGTTCCATAATATTCATTGTTTCGTGTTTTGCGTTTCGCGTATCATGTTTCATGTTTCGCGTTACTTATATTTTTTATTTCAATTTTATATCAATTGATAATTAGCAATGCTTCATTCCCCATATTAAAAAGTAAATCTATGATACTCAGATTGTTTTGAAATCCATATTTTTGTTCAAATACCTGATAGTAAGGTTGAATAAATATATTAGTTTTATTTTTAGGGTGAATCGTATTCCGTAAATCCATCCCTTCAAAGCCATTTTCAAACTTTTCAGTAAATTCGATATTGGGTGAAAAATCCAATAATTCCAATATTTTATTCTGAATTTCCAAATTGAAATCCCAAAGGAACTTCCATTCTTTATTGTAAAAAGGCAGTAAATCGTCTTTATAATACTCAAAAAAAGGACTGGAATTGTACGCAGTTTCAATTGAACGCCAATGATGAATTTGCCAGTCAGCATGTTCCGATATTTTTATATCACGAATCAGCTCTTTTCCATTCTTTTCAACAGGAATAGTTAAATCCATTGTACCGTTTGGCGCTCCAATTCGGCAACGGTTGCGGTAGCTTTGCTTTATATAATTTTCATGTTGTTCAATTAATATCTTGTCTGCATTCGCCAATGCAACATAATATTCAACCGGTGCAAGATAGGCAGTTGATAACAATACCTCCTCTTTTTTTTTAGACTCCGACCTGAGTTCAGCCGAACAAGGTTGATAATTATCTTTCAGCATTCTTAAAGAATCTGTCAAAACGGATTTTTCCATTAAACCAACCCTTGTCTTTATCAAGTGACAACCACACTAAAACCGGTCTGCCCACAACATGATCTTCGGGTACAAAACCCCAAAAGCGAGAATCGGCTGAATTATGACGGTTATCGCCCATCATCCAGTAATAATCCATTTTAAACTGATAAGTTGTTGCGGGTTTATCGTTTATATAAAATACGCCATCTTTAACAACCAATTTATTATTTTCATACACACGAATTATTCTTTCGTAAATAGGTAAATTATAGACATTTAAAGCAAGTTTTGCTCCTTTTTTAGGGATATAAATCGGACCATAATTATCTCTTGACCAATTTTTCTTACCACCAAGCGGAAAAACTTCACCTCCGCGCCACGAAGGTTCAATAATCACTTTGGTTACACCCGAAATATTATTCATCTTTACGCGCGCCTCCTCTGTCAAAGGAAAATGGTAAACCGGAAGATTCGGATCAAGTTCAAGCGCTTTTATTTCCTCAACATTATCAGTGATATTCAGTTGTTTTCTGTCTTCCTTACTTATCCCGATATTATCCAAAATTTTATCAGTCAACTGAGTTCCATCAGTTTGAACATAATAATTGTATTGCAGTCCGGGAATATCTTCTTGTTTCGTATTATTTACAAATATCTGATTGTTTTTTATTTCCATCCAATCACCGGCAATAGCAACACAACGCTTCACATAATTTTCGCGTCTATCAACCGGGCGATATACAATTTCACCAAAGATGTCAGTACGATTTTTTACAACATCTTTGCCATAATAATAACACAGCGTATAGTAATCAGGATTCTGTTGCTTTAAACAAACCGTATCTCCCGTTGGAAAGTTAAAAACTACAATATCATTGCGTTCTATGCTATCAAAACCTTTCAATCTTTTATACTCCCAATTTGGTTTTTCAATAAACGATTTCGTATTTACAACTGGTAAAGTGTGCTGTACCAATGGGAATGAGAGTGGAGTATTGGGAACTCTCGGACCGTAACTTGCTTTACTTACGAATAAAAAATCGCCGACCAATAATGACTTTTCTAATGAAGATGACGGTATTTGATAGTTCTGAAACAAATATATATTAATAAAATATACAGCTACTAAAGCAAACACAATAGCATCAACCCATCCCATTACCGATACAAGCTTTTTATTCTTCAAATTTCTCCACCATGTCCAGGGTACTAATTTGGTTATAAAAACATCGAATACTAAGGGTAACAATACTAACCACCAGTAATTACCTACCCATACGATAAATAAAATGTATATAATACACCATAAAATAGCCTTAATCCATTGTTTCAAAGAGTGATTGAAACGAGTTGATTTTTTTTCTGTGCTCATTTTTTTGCAAGTTATTAATTGGATTTTAATTCATTGATTCATCGGCTAGATATTCAAAATAATTTAAAATATAAATCACCGACAATGCAAAAATACAATCTATTTGAGTACTATGTTATGCATAGTACTATATTTTTAAAATTTTTGTAAGTTTTTAATGTATTGAAGCGTTGAAATTAATATTAAATAATTAAATCACTGATAATCAATTAATACAATTTCAGCCTCATACATATTTTAACGCAAAATATGTTTACATCACATTATTCATTCAGTTTATATTACTGAAATTAAAATTTCAACATATCTTCCATTCCGAGTAAACCCTTTTTCCCGGCTGTAAACTCAGCAGCCAATACAGCTCCCAAAGCCAAACTTTCCCGGTTTTTTAATTCATGTTTGATTTCGATAAAATCTACGTCCGAATCGTACCGGATGGTATGAATTCCGGGAACCTGACCCTCGCGAATAGCTTTAATAGCAATATCAGTTGGTTTGTTTTCTGTTTCGAGATGCCAGTTTGTTTTACGTTCCATGTTGGAGAGAATTCCTTCAGCCAAAGTTATGGCTGTACCACTTGGTGCATCCAATTTTTGAGTATGATGCACTTCTGTCATTTCTACATTGTAGCTTGGGAAGTTATTCATTATTCTCGCCAAATATTTATTCACAGCGCCAAATATATTAACACCCAAACTGAAGTTAGATGCCCAAAACAAAGTATATCCTTTCTCTTCAATTTCCTTCTTCAAGTGTGGCAAATGTTCTTGCCAGCCAGTTGTACCGCAAACTACCGGAACTCCCGATTTAAATGCACTGCGAATATTCGAAATGGCAACATGCGGAGTTGTAAATTCGATAGCTACATCAGCACTTTTAAAAGCTTCCGATTCAAAATCCTCTATATTTTCAATGTCAATAACCGACACAATTTCGTGTCCACGCTCAACGGCAATACGTTCAATCGTTTTGCCCATTTTCCCATAACCAATTAACGCTATTTTCATAAATCCATTTACAATTGAACCATTTACAATTTACAATTTATTTTAATACTGACCGGTTCCTAAAAGAACTAATGTACAAGCTTCTTCAACTTCAATTCCATTCTGCCGCAACAAAGTTTCAAATTCCGAATTTTCTGTACCGGGATTAAAAAGAACACGCTTTGGTTTCAACGATAACACATAATCGTAGTAATCGGGTTGACGTTGTGGTCCCACATAAAGCGTTACAGTATCAATGCTATCATATTTAATTCTCTCAACATCTATCGTTTTTCCAAAAATAATATCCGGTTTTATCCCCAGCAGCTCTATTTCGTGACCGTATGATAATAATCGTTCAGCGGCTTTGTAAGCATATCGTTCAGGATTATTACTCGCTCCTATTATCAAAGTTTTTTTCATATATTTCTATATTGATTTGTTATCATCTAAATTTAACATCCCGCAAAGAAGTCAAAACACTCGAATATCTCCTCTTTTGTGGCAGTTTGATTAATTTCTATTGAACCAATGTCAGACAATAAAGTAAAATTAATCTCATCCGAATCGTTTTTCTTGTCGTGTGTCATTAATTCATACAGCACTTCGTAATCCGAACAGTCAATCACAAAAGTACCATAATATTCTTTGATTAAATACTTTAATTTTAGTAATTCAACTTTCGGAAAATTCAATTTCACATGCGATAAATACAATTCACACAATAAACCCCACATTACAGCATATCCATGTAATACTGGTTTTTCGGTTTTATAGGAATAACTCTCAAAAGCATGTCCGAAAGTATGTCCAAGATTTAGCGCTTTACGTATATTTTTCTCAAACGGATCCTGTTCTACAACTCTTTCCTTTATATTAATACTGATTTCGACAAGTTGTCTTAAATTTTCGAAATCAATGCTTTCGAAGTTGAAATTAAGCGTTTTATTCCAAACTTCTTTCGATTCAATCAATGCATGTTTTATCATTTCGGCATAACCCGATCTCAAATTCTTTTCATCTAAAGTTTTGAAAAAATCAACATTAATCAACACTGCATTTGCCGGAGCAAATACCCCTATTTCATTTTTCAATCCATTAAAATTGATACCTGTCTTTCCACCGGTGGCAGCATCTACTGCTCCCAACAAAGTAGTTGAAACATTGATATATCTTAGACCTCTTTTGAATGTAGAAGCTACAAAACCACCTATATCAGTAATCATTCCACCACCCAAATTAATCAACAGCGATTTTCTGGTTGCTTTATTTTCGCTCAGGTATTTCCATATTTCTACCGCTGATTCAATATTTTTATTTTCATCTCCTGATTTTATCGTAATAATATGACTTCCCTTAAGTTTTTCGGATTTCAATGTTTCAGGCAAACAAAGAACTTGAGTTATATCATCGACCAATATAAATATTTTTTCAGCAGCGATATCTCCTATTGCATCGTCTAACTCCGAAATATAATCTTTACAAATTTTTGTAACAGCTTGCATTATCATTTTTTACAATTAGTTTACAAAGATACTTTTTTCTTTAAAAACTTCAGATATAAATATATTTAAACTATTGAAAATTCAAATTGAAATCATAAATCAAAGACATTTTCTTAAATAATCTAAAAATAATTTGCATATATGAATACATGTTCATATATTTGCAGAAAAATTAGAAATGAGTCATATAAATGATATAAATAAAATGGAAGAAGCTGCCTACACACTTAAAGCAATTTCGAATGGCACACGACTTTGTGTTATATCATTGCTATCGGAAACTGAAGAAATGAATGTTACGCAAATAGTAGATCAATTACAATGTGAACAATCGCTTTTATCTCATCATCTAACCGATATGCGTGCCAAAGGAATTTTAAATTGCAGAAGAGATGGAAAAAACTGTTATTACTCACTTAAAAACAAACAAATAGTACAAATTATCGATTGTATTAAAACTTGTAATTGTACTGAATAATATATTTTTTAATACTTTATATGAATATATGTTCAATTGTACATTTTAATTATAAAAATATCATGATAAAAGAATTAATAAATAAGCATTTTCTCAAAATAATTGGTGTTGCAGTAGGTGCAGTCGGAGGATTTCTATACTATTATTTCATTGGCTGTCAGAGTGGAACTTGTCCGATTACATCAAATCCTTATATTAGTATAGTTTATGGTGCATTGATGGGGTATTTAATTTTTGATTTATTTAAAAAGAAAGAAAAAAAATCAGATGGAAACAATTAAGAAATATTTTTCAGTTTGGGATTTTGGACGCATTTTCAAACTGCTATTAGGAATTGGTCTGCTAATGGGATATTTTTCGACTAAAGAAAGTATGTATTTAATGGGTGCAATTTTCTTCTCAGGTCAGGCTGTTTTTAATATCGGGTGTCCTGGAGGATCATGTGCTACAAACGTACCCAACGATAAAGAAAAAAAGGTAATGGAATTTGAGAAATACGAACCCAATAAAAAAGTTTAAAGATGTATAGTACTTTTTTTGTATCACAATCGCAATGCATGACTTGTAATAATGAGGTACTGAAAACACTCGGCAAATTACAAGGTGTATTTGGAGCCGAAATGGATAGAATTGATGGTAAAATTATAGTTAATCATACTGATGAAGTGAGCAGGAAAGAAATTTCAGATACTCTTAACTCGTTAGGTTGGAAAGAAATTTTACAGGAAAATGAAGCAGATTATGATGAACCTTCAATTTGGGGTTGTGCTCTTTAAAACCACTTCACAAAACTTCACAAATAGTCCAAAACGATAAAATATAGAAATAAATAATTATAACAAAATATTTAAATTTAACAGTATGAATAAAATAATCGGAGCAACATTAATGCTCATAGTAATTGCATTTACAGCATGTGCTGGTAAATCTACAGAAAATAAACAAGAAGAAAATAAAACAACAAACGAAGTAAAAAAAATGGGAACAATTCATTTAACCAAAGCAGAATTCATGGCAAAAGTGGCCAATTATGAAGCCAATCCTAATGAATGGAAATATCTGGGCGACAAACCATGTATTATTGATTTTTATGCATCATGGTGCGGACCATGTAAAACTATCGCTCCGATACTGGAGGAACTTGCAAAAGAATACGATGGTCAGATTTATGTTTATAAAATTGACACTGAAAAAGAACAAGACTTAGCTGCAGCATTTGGTATTCGCAGTATTCCTTCCTTACTTTTCTGCCCAATGGGTGAAAGCCCACAAATGGCACAAGGTGCAATGCCAAAGGAAGCATTCAAAAATGCGATAGAAGAAGTGCTTTTAAAAAAGAAATAAATGTAAATGGCGAAGAAAAAATTTGTCATCTGAATTCTTCAGGAATACAGAAACTTATAAATCAGATTCAAAAAAAAGCAGCGATAATTACTTCAGTGTATTTATCGCTGCTTTTATTTTAAGTACCTACAATATGATTTTTGAATATAAATTCAGAGTTACAGCTTTTGGAATCAGGGAGTTGAACTGCCTGGTTTTAAAAAACCAAACTATAAAATGCTATACCAAAAACACTAATTACTAAAACCAATGAAGGTAAAATTAATACCGGACTATTCGAGGTATTGACTGATTTGAAAATCTGATTTCGGTACTTATTTACAACTCCAAAACAAAACATTGCCACTAAAATTCCGACTATCATACCACCTAAAATATCAGCCGGATAATGAACTCCAAGATAAATGCGAGAATAAGAAGTAATTATAGCCCAGAAGAAAACAATATAACTGTATAATCTGTTCCTGAAAAATAACGAGCTTAACAATGCGAAACCAAATGCATTTGCAGCATGAGACGAAACGAATCCATATCGCCCTCCTTTATACCCGTTCACAATATGAATAAAATCTTCGAGACCTTTTTCCTGAGAAGGACGTAATCGCTGCACAAGATCTTTAATCAGAGATGAGGAAATCTGATCGGTAAGTACCACACAAATTATTAAAGCTATGATTAACCAAATTGAGTCTTTCTTTTTCGCCCGGTACAGCGCAAAAACTACAGACAGATAAAACGGAATCCATACAAGCTTCTCGCTAAAAAGAAACATGAATTTGTCGAAATAAGTGCTGTGATAGCCATTAATTATCAAAAACAAATGAGTATCCAAGGCTAAAATTAATTCAGTTACATCCATGATGATTTTTGGTTAAATCCCTTATGTTTCAAATCTTTTCAATATTTTCTGATTCGACCCAACCAATTTCGCCATTTCCAATTTTGATTTCAACCCAATTTCCTAAAACACTTTTTATCCTTACTTTAGTTCCTTCGTGCAACTGAAACAAATCTGTACCACTTTTATCAGGAGAGCTTTTTACTACAACCACTCCCATCATAATTATTGCATCGCGATGATTTTCTAACTGATCCTTACGTAATCCTGAAAAAATCAACATCACAATACACAACGCTAAAAATACAGCGCTAAAATAAAATGAAATTTTACGCAGAGAATGAGTATTTGAAAACAAAAACGCAAAACCGGCAATTAAGCAAAGAATTAGCATTAAAACACTAGCATAGAACCAATTATTTGACGAAAATAATTTTACTAATTGCTCTATCCAACCGATGAGAAAAAAATCAGGAGTTGGAACAATGTTATCAACCACCTTAAGTTGAGCCATCGACAAATTAGTTTTAGCATCTTCGAAACCGGGTGCTAATCGTAACGCTCTTTCATAATTTAAAATGGATCGTCCTGTTTCGTTTAGTTTATAATAAGCATTTCCAAGGTTATAATAGATCTGTGGAGCAACTCCTTCTTTTTCAAGTATTGTTTCGTAAATTTGCGCAGCTGCTGAATAATCGCCTTTGCTATAAAGATCGTTGGCAGATTTCAATGTAGAACTCTGAGCATAAACCGACACACCTAAACAAAATAAAAAAATATATATAATTCTATGATTCATAAGACTTTCCTTTAGTTTGTAGATTTACAATTTTTTAATTGACTCTTCTAACTTACTGATAACCTGTATTGTTTCCTGATACAAATTACCCATTTCCTGTTGACCTGAATTAGGTGCATAACGTGCAAACTCACATGTATTAAGAATTTGTATAACATTCTGTATAGCTTCAGGTTGTACTCCGCGTTTTTCGAGCTCAGTTTCAACATTAATTTTTGTGAGCAATGATACAGGTATAGATAGTTTGTCGCTTAAATAAGTCCATACCGATTTGAGAACTTCCTCGTAAAAAATATCTTTTTTGCCTTCATTTAATAATTTCAATGCAAGTTTCAGTCTTTTTGTTGCAATACGATT
>CAYNHC010000009.1:10838-18325 GCA_964396705.1 uncultured Paludibacter sp. | reverse complement strand
AGTGTTTTATAAGTTTTAGCTTTTGTATCGAAATAAGAAAATTCTGCCGATGGAATTTCATATTTTCCAGGATGGCGGGGTATAAACATGAATTCCACTGATTTAGTACCCGAAATTCCTGAACCAGTGGTTTTAAAGTTGTTATTCACTTTAGGATCATAAACTTCAAAACCATCGGGAAATTTAATTTCCGGGTTTTTAATCAGTTTCATATTTCCGCTTCCGGCTATGTTTATTTTTAATGTTACTGCATCATTAGTCTTAACCTGTTGACTCGAAATGGTTGAATTTAAGGTAAAACTACCTACTGTACCATTAAATCCTGCTGGCTTTCCCGACAATGGCAAAGCTTTTACATTTATTTTTGTTGCCGGAGCAATAATATCTTTTGAAACATTTGTGTAGGAATCAAAGAAATCATCAAAAATACTTCGAACAGCAGTTTTATTCTGTACCCTGATAACAGCTTCGAAGTTGGCTCTGTCAATCATTATTTCTCCTGAATGCTGCGGATAAAGTAATACCTGATACAAAACTACAGTTCCATAATTCTTTCCATTATAATTTTCGTAAGAGAATTGTTTGTTTTGAGATTGCTCCATATCCTGCTTTAAAAAGCCATTAAAATCAGGCATTTTCTTATTATTCACACTCACTACATCCACCAAAGTATAGAGTTTATACGTAACCAAAATGGCTTCCTGTTCAAATACATCAGCCCTCGACACACTTGTTCGAATAAACACATTATCATTTGAAACACTTTGCGATGATGAAGCAGCTCTTTGTTGGCTTCCCTGATTTGATTTTGAATCAGAACTTGCATCGGCAGGTAAAACTTTTATCGACAAGCCATTTGAAGTGTACTTATCTCCATTTACAATGATACTTGCAGAAGGAATGGTAAAAGAACCCGTTTTCTGCGCCATTAAAGTATAAGTATAAGAAACTGATACGGAAGAAGATGTCTTACCATTCACTATTTGATAACTTGAACTTCTTGACTCGAATGGACCGGCAAGAATCTCAAAATTATTCAATTCCGGAACACGCAAATCTTTACCGGTTGCATTTACAGTATATACAAGCTGAAAAGGTTTATCCAGAATAACTGTAGAGGGTGCAGAGGCAGAAAATTGCACTGCTCCATCTGCAAAAACCTGTAAAGTTATTGTCAACAATATAAATAATAATATCTTGTGTCTCATACGTTTAAATTGTATTTTCTATTTGTTGTCAGAACTAACATTTGTAACAATTAAATCTCCACGATAGATACGGAAATTGATTACATTATTACATCTACCAAAAGATTTTTTAAAAACTCAGTTTATCAACATTCGTTCTTACCAATCCTTATCTGCACTTTTTTTGTTTTTTACTGCTTGCTTCTTCGCTTTGTCCATGGTATTCTTCTCGTCCTGCATTAAAGCATCTAGTATTTGCTGTGCATTCTCTTTTGACATTTGAGGCTTTTGCGGTTGAGAATTCTGTTCCTTTTGTTCCTCTTTCTTTTTTTCCTGATCTTTTTTATCGTCTTTATTCTTATCCTTATTATCCTTCTGTTTTTTTAGCAAGGATTGAGCATAAGCCAGGTTATATCGTGTTTCGTCGTCCTTAGGATTAGCTTTCAAAGCACTTTTATATGCAGCTATACTTTCCTCAATTTTTTTATCGGACAATAAAGCATTTCCTGTATTGTGTAAGGCTGCAGCAAGCTTTTGTTTATCCTTTGGCTGTAAAGCTATCGAATTTTTATACTGTTCAAGTGCATCAGCATATTTTTTTTGTTTAAATAATGCATTACCCAAATTGTAATTAGCTTCGAAAGATGTTGGATTTTTTAATAAGCCCTTTCGATACGCTATTTCAGCTTCGGTAAATTTTTCTGATTTATACAATTTATTACCTGCTCTCACGTCATTACTTTCTTTTTGAGCAGTAACCGTAAAACACCAAAGGGCAAATAATACTATAATGTTTATTTTCTTCATTTTAAAAATATATAGTTTCCTATAAATAAAATTTATGTGCAAATCCTGATTTAATTCTTAATTAATTTTTCTTTTAAATCAAAAATCTTTAATTTGCTTAATCTCTTATTTTTTCTATCAAAAATAAATGTTTCCATAATCAACAATATTAATACAATTAAAGCAAATGATTGAAATTGTTCATTATAATCTGAAAACGTCTGAGTCTGAATATCAGATTTTCCTAATTTATCGAGTTCTTTACTAATGTATTTGTAGGCAGCATTCGTATTGTCTGCCCTCACATAAACACCATTACCAGCTGTGGCAATGTCCTGACACATTTTCTCATTCAATTTCGAAACAACCACATTTCCCTCTTTATCTTTCCAGAAACTCATGGTTCCATCTACAGGAATAGGTGCGCCATCGGGTTTGCCTAAACCAATTACATTGAGCATTATTCCATTATCGGCTGCTAATTTTGCTGCACCAATGGCATCATCTTCATGATTTTCGCCATCAGTAATAACAATGATTGAACGTTTCACCTCACTTTTAACACCAAAAGACTTAATACACAAATCAATAGCAGTACCTATTGCAGTACCCTGACGCGGAACTAATTTGGGTGATATTGTTGACAAAAACATTTTTGCAGAAACATAGTCGGCAGTAATGGGTAGCTGAGTATAGGCATCGCCGGCAAAAACTATTAGTCCGATTTTGTCATTTGTCATATCATCAACTAATTTTGACAAAACCTGTTTTGACTTTTCAAGTCTGTTGGGCTGTACATCCTGCGCCATCATCGAATTTGAAACATCCAAAGCAATCATCACCTCAATCCCTTTACGCTTCGATTCTTCCATTTTAGTTCCAAATTGCGGTTGGGCAATTACAACAATCAACAAAACTATGGCAAAAAGCTGAATATAAAATTTAACCTGAGGTCTTACATAGGAAACATTTGGCATCAATTGAGCCAACAATTCAGGATTACCGAACTTCTTGATTTTCTTTCGTTTCTGTATTATTGAAAACACAAAAATTACTATTAACAGTGGTACTATCAATAGCAAGAATAAAAACTCCGGATGTGCAAAACGAAACATATTATAATTGTATTTTCTGAATTATTATTTCTATAAAGTGATTCAAATCAATAAATTACCAGGATTAAGGAACTTTTCGAAACACAGTATTTCTTAGAAGCATTTCGACAAACAAAAAGAACAATGCGGCAAAAGCAAAAAGGTAAAATTCTTCATTTTTCTTATTGAATTCACGTACATTGATTTTTGTTTTTTCCATCTGATCAATTTCCTGATATATATTTCTGAGTTTTCTATTATCAGTAGCTCTGAAATATTTTCCACCAGTCATTGATGCAATATCTTTAAGCGACTTTTCATCAAACTCAGAGTCCATTTGCTGATACTGTATTCCCATAGGAGTTTGAACAGGGATGTTAACAACTCCGTACGACCCCACTCCGATTGCATAAACTCTTATCCCAAACGATTTTGCTATTTCAGCAGCAGTTATCGGAGCAATATCTCCTCTGTTATTTGAACCATCGGTCAACAAAATAATCACTTTTGATTTGGCTTTACTTTCTTTCAATCTGTTAATTGAATTTGCAAGTCCCAATCCGATAGCTGTACCATCTTCAATTAATCCGTACTTTACTGCATTAAACAAGTTTACCAATACTGCATGATCGGTGGTGAGAGGGCATTGAGTAAAACTCTCGCCTGAAAAAACTACCAATCCGATATTATCATTCGGACGCGAAAGAATAAATTCGGTAGCAGTAGTTTTTGCTGCTTCAAGTCTGTTCGGTTTCAAATCTTCAGCCATCATAGTTCCTGAAATATCCAATGCAACCATAATATCTATTCCTTCTGTACTTTCGGTACGCCACGAATTCGATGCTTGTGGACGTGCTAAAGCAATAGTTATTAATACAATAGATAATATCCGAAGTATAAATGGTAAATGTATAAATTTTAATTTCTTACTTTTGGGAATACTAACCAACATCCGGTGCGATGAAATTTGAATACTTGCATCGGAATTATACATTTTCCTTATGTACCAAAATACAACAGGAATAATCAACAAAAGTAAAAATAAATATCCTGGATTATGAAAAGTCATTATATCGTTGATTTATTTATTTTCGTAATATTTAATTACAAATATCTGTATTAAAAAAATTAATTTTCCACCTCTTGTTGCTCCGTAGCAACGGGTTCAACATCTTCCTGTTTTGTTTGATTTACAAACGAATAAGCATTACTCAAGCTTCCTTCATGTTCATCGGGCAATGCTTTCCATTTTGCAAATTTGATCAAATCGGCTAAATGTAAGATTTTCTGAAGTGAAACATAGGCTGATTTTTGTTCAAAACGCAAAAAATTCAAATGTTCAAGAATTTCTTCCGATGTCATTTCCATGCAAGGTATATCAAATGTTTTTTCGATATATATTCTGAGGACATCTGTTAATTCAGTATGATATTCTTTGGTGCGATTTTGCTGCCACAATTTTTCAGACTTTATTTTGTCAAGTCCGGCAATCGCAACAACATGAGGAGGCAAATTGATTTTCTGTTTTTGTGTTTCGTAACCGGGTTTCTTCTTTATATATTTATTAATTATAATATAACTCACAATAATAAATGCAATAATAAAAAGTCCCAACAAAGTCTTCAGTACAAATGCTTTCCAGTCAAATTTCGGATTGAGTACATTTTTTATATCCGCAATTGCATTGGAAGTAGTATCAATCTGAAAAGGCTGAACTACTTTTAATGATAATGATTTTGACCAAACAGTATCATTATCAACCACAAAAGGATAAGGTGGAATATAAAGCAAAGAATCTTCGAAAGAAGTAACAATATAATTTTGTGTTACAGTTAAATGACCATCAGTCGAAGTTACAGTATCAACTTTAAGGGTTTCAACCAATTCAAGACCTCCAACAATTGTATCGGAAAAAAGTGGTGAAATTACTTTTTGGTTTGGTTGTTGCGAAATTTCGAACGATAATTTAGTCTGATTACCAATCCACATCATTGTTGAATCGATGCGAGCATTAACAGTTATTTTCTGTGCGTATGAATTAACAAAAAAAGAATTTGCAAATATGAAACAATAAATAAGTATCTTTCTCATAAATCTTTAATTTCCAATTACTTTGTATCAATATCAAATCGTAAATTCTTAAAAAACATCAACATAAAAATCATCATATTAATAAAATTATTCTCAAGCTCTCATTTTAAATAATTTCATCAATGTTTTAACGTAATCTTCCGAAGTACTCATCGAAACCGAATCTATGCCTGATTTTGTAAATGCTTTTTGCAAAGCAAGTTGGCTCTCGCCCCAGGCATGTTTATAGGAGGTAAGCAATCGCTTGTCGGAAGTATCTACCCAAATACGTTTACCTGTTTCGGCATCTTTCAACTTTATTAATCCGACATCAGGCAATTCAGTCTCTCTGATATCAAATACCTGCAAAGCTACAACATCGTGTTTACGATTCGCTATTGTAAGCTCTTTTTCGAAATTTTTATCAATAAAATCTGAAATAATAAAAGCAGTCGAACTTTTTTTAATTGCGTTGGTGAAATATCGTAATGCATTTCCAATATCCGTTTGATTACTTTCTGGCTTAAAATTAATCAGTTCACGAATAATATGTAAAACATGTTTTCGTCCTTTTTTAGGCGGAATAAACTTTTCAATCTTATCCGAAAAGAAAATCACGCCAATTTTATCATTATTCTGAATAGTCGAAAAAGCGAGAGTTGCAGCTACTTCGGTGAATATATCTTTTTTAAGTTGCGATACTGTTCCAAAATCACGGCTACCTGAAACATCAATTAATAAAACCACTGTAAGCTCACGTTCTTCTTCAAAAACCTTGATGTACGGATGTCCGAAACGTGCTGTAACATTCCAATCGATGGTTCTGATATCGTCACCAAACTGATATTCACGCACTTCGGCAAATGTCATTCCACGTCCTTTGAAAGCAGAATGATATTCACCCGCGAATATATTTTTTGACAATCCACGGGTTTTAATTTCTATCTTTCGTACTTTCTTTAATAATTCACTGGTTTCCACGCTCTTAATTTGCTAATAAATCAATTCCACAATTTCCTCGTTATAAATAAATTATATCGATATATCAACTATCAATTGTTAACTATCAATTGTTAACTAATTAAGGTACTTCAACTGTATTCAGAATCTCAGTTATAATTTCTTCAGTTGTCATATTGTTAGCCTCAGCTTCGTAGCTTAATCCAATTCTATGACGTAAAACATCGTAGCACACTGCTCTGATATCTTCAGGAATTACATAACCTCTTCGTTTGATGAATGCGTACGCACGGGCAGCCAAAGCAAGATTAATTGATGCACGCGGAGAAGCTCCGAACGAAATCATTTCCTTTAACGAATCGAGTCCGTAATCTTGTGGATAGCGGGTAGCAAATACAATATCTACAATATAACGTTCAATTTTTTCGTCGATATAAACCTGACGTACAATATCACGGGCATCAACAATATCTTTTGGAGTCAAAACTGGTTTTACTTCAGGTTTTTCTTTTAAAAGGTTTTGCCTTATAATCAATTTTTCCTCTTCCTTTTTGGGATAATTGATAACCACTTTAAGCATAAAACGGTCAACCTGAGCCTCTGGTAGTGGGTATGTACCCTCTTGTTCGATAGGATTTTGGGTTGCTAACACCAAAAAAGGTTCATCCAGTTTATAGGTATTTTCCCCAATTGTAACCTGACGTTCCTGCATGGCTTCGAGTAAAGCACTCTGTACCTTAGCCGGAGCACGGTTTATTTCATCTGCTAAAATTAAATTTGCAAAAATAGGTCCCTTTTTAATGCTGAATTCTTCTCTTTTCTGACTATAGATCATAGTTCCGATAACATCGGCCGGTAATAAGTCCGGGGTAAATTGAATTCTGCTGAAGTCGCATTTTATCAGATCAGACAATGTTTTAATAGCTAATGTTTTAGCCAAACCAGGAACACCTTCGAGTAATATATGTCCATCAGCAAGTAATCCGATTAACAATGATTCTACCAAGTGCTTCTGACCAATAATGGTTTTATCCATACCCATAATAAGGGCATCTACAAATGAACTTTGTTTTTCAATTCGTTCGTTAAGTTCCCTGATATCAACAGTTTGATTCATACTTTATTTATTTTTTTTGTCTTTAAAATTGATGGGCAAATATAGTGTTATTTAAAATGTTAAAGTATTGATTTAATAACTATTAACCTGAATTTAGATTATTAAGTATTGAAGGTTTAAAACATATTTTTTTATGCATTTTTCATACAAAAAAATCTAAAAAAAGTTCTGTATTTTTAAAGAATAAAAACACAGAACTTAATAGTTTAAATTAACTCTCAAAACAAGACTAATATCATTTAATTTGTTTTAAATAAGCATCATACATAGCTC
>CAYNHC010000009.1:0-10738 GCA_964396705.1 uncultured Paludibacter sp. | reverse complement strand
TCTCCGGATCTTGTATATTTTCAATATTTGCATCATAAATATAAACCCAAAAATCTTTATGTCCGTAAAATCTTTCTGACAAAGAAGTCAAACTAATGGTTGTTCGGGCACGATCAATGGTTATAAGATCTTCATACTTTCGTGCATTTTCGAACAAAATAATGTAAGGATCAACCACTTCTTTCGTATTGCTACTATCCCGCACCATCGAATCTGACAAATTTTGACCGAAAGGCGCATTCGAAGCCACATTTTTTCCTGTCCAGTTCTTTGTTTTAACTGTAATGGATAGTACATTTCGATTTATCCAACTATGAAAAGTCAAATTGTAAAAATATAAAACAACTCCTCCTCCAATAACAGACATAAAAATGATAAATATCCACAAATTCTTCCTTCTTTTAAAAAAGTTTTGTGTTGCACTTTCGTCAGTTTCAACTTTGCTTTTTAAAATTTCAACTATTTTATTTTCTTCTTGTTTTTCTTCTTGTATATTGTTATCAATAATACCCGACGAAGAATTAGTCGTCTCGGCATTTACGCCGATTTCATTCTCCTTTAAATTCCCGACTTCTTCAACAGAACTGTTTGTTAATTCAGGATTAGCAGAAGACTCTGCTTCATGATTTTCTACTATTGTTGGTTCAATTTCAGATTGTGAATTTTCGTCTTCAAGTTGCTCAGTATCTTCAACCTCATCACCTATTTCGGATACCAACGAAGATGTTACTTCTTCAGGTTCAACTTGATTAGCCGTTGAATTAATTTCTGAAAGGATATTTTTAATTTCAATTGCCTGATCGTTCAATATCTTCAGAGGATCATGGAAATGTTGTTTTTCCTGAACATCATCCAAAACCAATGGCTCCAAATGCGCAAAAGGTTCATTTACAATATTTTTAAGAGAAGTTTCCGGAGTAAATATTATTTTATTAAAACCCGGTAAAATTATTTCTTCACCGGTATTTACATTTACACTTTTTCGTGGTTCGTTCCATTGGAGTTTAAACGTACCGAAATTTTTAACTTTTACAGATTCACCTTCCAATAACGATTCCTCAATAGTTAAAAACATGTTTTTGAGAAAATCTTCGGCAATTCTTTTACTTACCGACAACTTAGTTGCCAATAAATCAACAATTTCCTGCGATGAGATTTTTTCTTTATTCATGATTTGGTAAATCTTTAAGTTTAACTTTCATGATATTACTCTGTTTAAAACTTACCACCAATTTAGGCGGTATAAGGGTTCGAATCTGTGTAGAAGGATGAACCGATAGACGCTCATCTTTTTTTCTCACTTCGAAATTTCCAAAGCTCTGTACTCCAATAGTTTTTCCTTCACCCAATTGCGAAATACAAGCTTCAATCGTAGCATCCAATAAATTTTCAACCTCCTCTTTTGGAAGACTCATTTTTACTGAAATTTTTGAAATTAATTCTTTGTGATTCATTTTGCTTTTTCCCTTATTAGAAATCGAATAACACTTTTCGCGAAAAAAAATTGAAATTAATTACTTAGACACAAATTTCAGATGACTAAAGCAATTCTTTATATTTTTGAAATGTTTATTAAATTAATTTCCTCGCAAACAGACATAATTTATATCATGTAACTCATAACTTGAAACTTGTAACTTGTATGTAACTCGTAACTTATTATTAACTACTTGATCAACGTCCATACAAATCAAACTCACCGGCATCCACTATTTCTGCCAGATAAAATTCACCAATTTTCGCACCTTTTGTTGTTATTGGTATCAGCACTTCGGGATCAACTTCGGGAGAATCATATTCTGTTCTACCAATATAATTTTCTCCTTCTTTCCTGTCAATAATAACTTTTATTTTTGCACCAATTTTTGTTTGATTTATTTCACCAGATATTTTTTGCTGCAATGACATGATTTCATTCAATCTTTGCTGCTTAACTTCATCCGGAATATCGTCGGCATATGCCTCATAAGCATGAGTACCTTCTTCATTTGAATAGGTAAAAGCACCTAAACGCTCAAAACGTGCAAATTTCATGAACTCTTTCAACTCTTCAATATCTTCATCGGTTTCTCCGGGATGCCCTACCAACATTGTTGTACGTAAATGTATTCCGGGGACTTCTTCACGAATTCGTTTAATTAAATCATAAGTCTGTTCCTTTGTAATATTTCGCTTCATTATTTTCAACATATTATCGCTTATATGTTGCAATGCAATATCTAAATATTTACAAACATTATTACGCTCTCTCATCACCCGTAATATATCATACGGAAACTGAGCAGGATAAGCATAATGCAACCGAATCCATTCTACGCCGGGAATGTCCGAAAGACGTTCCACCAGTTCAGGCAATTTTAGCCCTTTGTATTTATCGAGTCCGTAGGACGACAAATCCTGTGCGATTAATTGAAATTCCTTTACACCTTTAGCCACCAGATTACGCACTTCTTCTTCGATATCCTCCATTTTGCGGGAACGGTGACGTCCGGTAATAAGCGGAATAGCGCAGTACGAACACATACGGTTGCAACCTTCCGAAATTTTTATGTAAGCATAATGTCCCGGCGTGGTCAACGAACGTTCGTTGCGAAGATCAGCACGAAATTCTTGTCCCAGATCGGTCAGGATATTGGTATAATTGAATTTGCCGTAATATTTGTCCACTTCCGGAATTTCGGCTTCAAGTTCTTTCTGATAACGCTCAGACAAACAGCCCATTACAAAAAGCTTGTCGGTTTTACGCTTCTTTTTACGGTCGGCAAACTGCAAAATGGTATTGATGCTTTCTTCTTTGGCATCGCCGATAAAACCACAGGTGTTGATAATCACTATTTCTCCATCCGGATTTTCGGCATCGTGACGTACTTTATATCCCAATGCATCAAACTGTCGCATCAGTTGCTCCGAATCAACTAAGTTCTTCGAACATCCTAAAGTTACAACATCAACTGTTCCTTTTATTTTTGTTTTTTTCAATCGATTAATAATTAATTTTTAAATTTAAAAGTTCCATCAGGAAAACCTTTGATAAAGAATTAAATGCTGATAATCAGTGGGATTCTTATTCAAATAATGAAGCCACAAACTCTTTTCTATCAAAAACCTGCAGATGTTCCATTCCCTCGCCTAATCCAATATATTTTACCGGAATTTTAAATTGATCTGAAATTCCAATCACTACCCCTCCTTTAGCGGTACCATCTAATTTTGTAATTGCGAGTGCATTTACATCCGTTGCTTTTGTAAATTGTTTGGCCTGTTCGAAAGCATTTTGTCCTGTTGAACCATCGAGCACAAGTAATACTTCATGTGGAGCATCGGGCACTACCTTCTGCATTACATTTTTTATTTTAGTAAGCTCATTCATTAAGTTTACTTTATTATGCAAACGTCCTGCAGTATCTATAATTACCACATCGGCATTATTAGCTTTTGCCGAAGCGATTGTATCATATGCAACTGAAGCAGGATCAGAACCCATTTTTTGCTTTATAACGGGCACTCCTACCCTTTCGCCCCATATTACCAACTGATCTACTGCTGCTGCACGAAAAGTATCGGCTGCACCCAGATACACTTTCTTTCCTGCTTTAGTGAAATGATAGGCTAATTTTCCGATTGTAGTAGTTTTTCCAACACCATTTACACCTACAACCATTATTACATATGGCTTTTTAGGAAGTGGACTCTCAAAGTCAACAGGCATATCAGAATTATTTTCGGAAAGCAAAGCTGCAATCTCTTCTTTCAGTATTGAATTTAATTCTGAGGTATTTACATATTTATCCTGAGCTACGCGTTTTTCTATGCGTTCAATAATTCTCAATGTAGTTTCAACACCAACATCCGAAGTGATCAATACTTCTTCCAGATTATCAAGCACCTCTTCATCTACCTTTGATTTTCCGGCAACAGCACGAGTTATTTTGGAAAAAACACTTTCCTTTGTTTTTTCCAAACCATGATCCAGTGTTTCTTTCTTCTCTTTATTGAAAAAATTAAAAATTCCCATTTTATTCTAATTAACAATTCATAATTAATAATTCATAATTAGCACATTACAAATCATCTTACAAAATTAAGTCTTTTTTTTGAGCAAACCGCAAAAAAAATCCTCTCATTTTGTTATGAGAGGATTTTTTCTGATTATATAAAAAATTTCATTTTATTTTGCAAGATGATCTTTCACTTTTTCAACGTGAATTATTTCTTCCTGAAACATATATGCGCCTGTTTTAGGTGATTTTACCATTTTGATAACTTTCGCATACGAACGTCCTTCTCCGCTTTGGAGAGATGCAACCGCTTTCTTTGCCATGATTCAGATATTATTTAATTTCTTTGTGAACTGTTACTTTTTTCAGAATGGGATTGTATTTTTTCAATTCCATACGTGCCGGTGTGTTTTTTCTATTCTTCATCGTGATATAACGCGATGTGCCGGGCATTCCGCTTTCCTTATGTTCGGTGCATTCCAGTATAACCTGGATTCTTGCCTCTTTTGATTTTTTTGCCATTGTGCTTTTTTCCTCCTAAATTATGCGTATAAATACCCCTTTTCAGCAGCTTTTTTAATGGCTGCATCTAATCCAATTTTGTTTACTGTACGTAAACCGGCTGCTGAAATATTCAGACTAATCCATGTGTCTTGTTCTACCCAATAGAATTTTTTAGTAAACAAATTCACATCAAATGTTCTTTTTGTACGGCGTTTCGAGTGCGAAACATTGTTTCCGCCCATTGCTTTTTTACCGGTTATCTGACAAATTTTTGACATTTTAATATCTTTTTATTAGTTACATTTTTTCTCAAAAACAGTGTGCAAAATTACATTATTTTTTCGAACTTACAAGTGTTTTACTCAATTATTTTATGAATAATTTCAAAAACCATTATTTATTTAATTAATTATCTGATAATCTGATTTTTAATAATCAGAATAAGACTTTTTGACTTTATTTACAAACGTTATATTTCAATCATCTTTCACAATAATTCTTTCAGCAATAAAAATGCTTCCTGTGTCGCACGATCAATATTTTGCTCTCTTAATCCATTGAATTTAAATTCTTTAGTCAAAACAGATTCTGCACTACAAACCGAGATCCATGTTGTACCAACAGGTTTTTCTGCTGTTCCACCTGAAGGTCCGGCAATACCCGATGTTGCAATTGAAACATCTGCTTTAAGTAACTTTCGTACCCCTATAGCCATTTGCTCGACTACTTCCTTGCTTACAGCTCCGAATTTTTCTAAATCTTCAGTTTTAACATGTAAAATATTTGATTTTACTTCGTTGGAATATGCAATAACAGAACCCTTGAAGTATTCAGAACTTCCGGCAACTGAAGTAATCCTCCGGGCAATATTACCACCGGTACAACTTTCAGCAGTCGCCAACATTTTACCATTGGATTTTAGTAAATTTCCGATAAGAAATTCAACAGGATTATCATCAAATGAAACAATTGAATTTCCAAGAATTTCAGTCAATCCGGCAATTTGCTGATTAATTGAGAACTCTAACTCCAATGAGTTATTAGAGCTTCCACTAAGTCGCAATTTTACTATTCCATAATTGGGTAAATAAGCAAGATGTATGTCCTGAGGTAATGCATTTTCCCAATCTTCAATTTTCAGTGCAAGAGCAGATTCCGGAATACCATGAACCTGAACTGTTTTATGTATTACTGCCGGAGTTTTAAAAAACTTCTGAAGACGGGGTAATACTTCAGATAGCATAGCATTCTTCATTTCATAAGGAACTCCCGGCATTGATACAACTATTTTTCCTTCTTTTTCGAACAGCATAATTGGAGCTGTACCAACAGGGTTACGAATAACAGTGCAATTTTCAGGAACCATAGCCTGTTGAGCTGTAAGTTCGTTCATTGCTCTTGTACGATACCGTAGTAATTGTTCAATATCGTTATAGACTTGTTGGTTAAATATCAATTTTGTATTGAAATATTTACACAAAGTTTGTTTGGTGATATCATCTTTTGTTGGTCCAACTCCTCCGGTTATAAGTACGACATCGGCACGTTTTAAAGCCAAATTCAACGAATCAACAATGTGTTCGGCATCATCATGAATTGATGTTATCTGCATTATTTCAAAACCTGCTTTATTAAGCTCTACTGCCATCCAGGCTGAGTTTGTATCTACAATTTGTCCAATAAGTATTTCATCGCCAATTGTAATTATTTCTACATTTATACCCGTGATATTCATGACTCCTTTTGATTTTTTATTTCAGTGTCTGCTTGTTCTAGCTCATTGAACCAATCCTGACCGAATTTTCGAACTAATGGTTCTTTCAAAAACTGATATACTGGTACTTTCAAATTCCGACCAAGTACGGTTGCACATTCACAAACACTCCATCGATGATAATTGACCGCTGTAAATTCATTATACTTTTGCAATCGCACCGGATAAAGATGACATGAGATGGGCTTGTAAAAATTTGTTTTACCCTCACGAAAAGCCTTTTCGATAGCACATTTGCATATTCCTTTTTCGTCAAAGTAAGTGAAAACACATTCACGTCCATCTACTATTGAAGTTACGGGTTCATCATCTTCATCAATGTATGATACACCTTGCTTCTTGATAATGTCTTTCGATTTTTCAGAAAGATCATCCCATATTACCGGCAATAGTTCTTCAATTATTTGAATCTCCTCAACTTCTAAAGGTGCTCCGGAATCTCCTTCGACACAGCAAATTCCTTTACAAGTGCTCAAATCACAAACAAATTGCTCTTCGAGCAAATCAAGACTAATGATTGTATTATCTATTTGTAACATATTCTTTTATTTTGTATTTCATGTTTCGTGTTTTGCGTTTCGAGTTTTGTGTTTCGTGTTTCGGGTTTCATGTTTCATGTATTGCGTTGATGTAATTATTTATATTTGAAAATCAATTAAAAAAATTCACAACTACTTAATAACGCTTTTTCATCCTACATTTCTTAATTTCCTAATTTCTTAATTTCCTAATTTTCATTTCCTTTTAGCACAGGTAAACTTAAATGGTGCTTCACAGCAATTAAACGCATCAAAATGACCGACAACGCAGAAAAAATCTGTGAAATCTCCCTATTGAAATTTAACTTTACACATAAAAAGAAAACCAAACCACCTAAAACACATGCCAAAGCGTAGATATCCTTTCGAAAAATTAATGGAACTTCGTTAATCAGAATATCGCGTATTATACCACCCACCGAACCGGTTATCATCCCCATAAGAATTGCAACCCAGAAAGGGAATCCTGCATCAATACTTTTTTCGATACCAACTACGACAAATAATCCTAATCCGATAGCATCAAAAATAAAAAAAGTATTATTCAGTCTGATTAAAATTTTTCCAAACGAAATCACACATAACAATGCAATTCCACTTATTATCAGATAAGAAGGTTGCAGCATCCAAAATGGGGTAACCCCAAGTAATAAATCGCGGGTTGTCCCTCCACCAATAGCGGTAACTAAACCAACAACATAGGCGCCGAACCAGTCAAACTTTTTTGCAGAGGCCAATCTGATTCCACTTATTGCAAATGCAAAGGTGCCGGCATAATCTACAAAATTAATAAAATTCATATATTTTACAGAATTACTAAAAAACAAAGCGCATCAAAATTACTTTTTGATACGCTCTGAAATATCTTAATTGTCCAATTTCTTATTTTGCAGGCTGTGGTGCTTCCTGAGGTTTTTCTGTTTGTGGATTTTCTCCAAATCCAGGAGCTACAACACCAGGTTCTGCCTGTTTGGTATTCTGATATTGTTCCTGAATTTCTGATTCGTTTGAAGCAACCGTTTTTTTATTTACAGCAACTGTAGCTACAGATAATAAAAGAATAAATGCAACCAAAGTCCATGTTGCCTTTTCGAGAAAATCAGTTGTTTTACGAACACCCATTATTTGATTTGAGGATGAAAAACCGGCTGCTAAACCACCGCCTTTGGAATTTTGAACTAAAACTAATAAAGTTAATAAAACCGAGGCAATTACTATCAGAATTGTAAATAATATGTACATAATATATTTATTTTTTTGTATTTTCGATTACTTTTTCCAAAAATCGGATTTGGACTGCAAAGTAAACACTTTTTTTCGGAATTATCAAATTTAATTTCTTCAATATTTCAATCGCTTCAGAGTATTTTCTCTCCTGAATCAGTTTTTTTGCTGTATCCTCACTTATATCTTCATTTTTAATTGATTCAGAGAAATAATCAGGAAGTGCCAACTCAATCTTTGTAGATCTTTTTTGTGTTCCTTCGTTTGTTCTTTTAGGTTTAAATGCATCCTCTGCAACAACCATTTCACGCGCAGCCTTTAATCTCTCAGCTAGATTTTTCAACGAAGTTCGGGTATCACTTCCCTCCTCAACTTCTACACTTTCAAGTAAATCAAAATAATTACCTGAAAATTTCGGAGTTCTTTCATGATGCTGCGTATCATCTGCAGGTTTCCTTTCAGGATAAAGATAGTAATAAAGCCATCGCTTATCAGAGCAATACAGTGCAGCTAATTTAATCTGTTTTGCAGCCTGGATATTGTGAGAGACATTTAACACCTTTGAATAAAGAAATTTTGGATGCGAAAAGTACGGAAACAATTCTATTATTTCCTTTAAATCTGAAATATTTTGACTTTCAACTTTTTCGGGATGTTGAATCAAAGTAAAAAAATCTTCTTGAGTCATTGATTATCTTTGTTCTTTATTCTTCGCTCTCACAAAAAATTACCATTTTGCAACTGTATCGTTGTAAATATTGTCAGTAATCTCATCGATAATTTCTTTCAACAATTCGTCCTGAACTGTTGTCAACATAATATTACTATCGAATGTACGAAAAACACTATAGACTTTTTCGAAATCATCTTCAGGTAATTTACTATTAGTAAACCGCACATTAATAGTTAATGTAAGTTTAGTTTGTGAAGCGTATGTATCAGCGCTAATAGCCATTGGGGTTAATTGATATCCGGTAATTTCACCTTCAATATTCAAATCGCCACCCTTCTTCAAAAGTTGAAGTCTTGTTTGCTTTGAATAAGTATCTCTCAATCTTTCCGAAAATTCCTGTGATAAAGGAGCATAAACTAATTCAGCTGAATTTGGAAAATCACTGATTGAAATCGTTTTTGTTTTTGAGTAATCTATGGATGCTCCATTAAATTTATATGAAATTGTACACGAAACAAGGAATAAAGATATTATTCCAAAAAATATAAATTTCACTGCCTTATTTACAGAAAACAACGTAACGATTTTGCTATTCGATACCATACTCCTTAATTTTACGATACAATGTCCTTTCTGAAATTTTCAACTCATCAGCAGCAGCTTTTCTTTTCCCTTTATGTTTTTCAATAGTTGCTTTAATCATTTGACGTTCCATATCTTCAAGACTCAATGGTTTTGAAATAATTTCCTCAACCTGATATTCATCTTCATCCTGAATTATTTCAATATCATCAATATTATTATTAATTGGTTTTTCTCTCGTTATATTCAAAAATTCGCTATTATTATTTTGAGGCGTTAAAATTGAATCAGAATGATTAACAAAATTAGATTTATAATGATTCTCAGACTGTTGACTTAAAGGCTGACCATTCATAATTTCATTCACCAATTTTTTTAAATCAATCATATCTTTTTTCATATCAAAAAGAACTTGATATAAAATTTCTCTTTCACTATTGAATGACTTTTTCTCATGAATAGATTCCGAAAAGATCGCAGGTAGTCTTTCCATCTCATTTTTAGGTAAATACGTACTCAAAATTTGAGTATTTATTTCTCTTTGTTGTTCAATTACTGATATTTGTTCTGTAATATTTTTTAATTGTCGTACATTCCCATTCCAATAATAATTTGTCAATAGATTTTTTGCATCTTCTGTAAGTTTTATTGTAGGCATACGATATTTTTCAGAAAAATCTGATGCAAACTTTCGAAATAACAGCACAATATCTTCTTTTCTTTCGCGTAAAGGAGGAATATGAATCGGTACAGTATTCAGCCTATAATATAAATCTTCACGAAATTTCCCATCACGCGTTGCTTGTATCATGTTCAAATTAGTGGCAGCCACAACCCTCACATTTGTTTTAAGCGTTTTCGACGAACCAACTTTTATAAACTCGCCTGCTTCGAGCACACGTAACAGTCGCACCTGAGTTGACAAAGGCAATTCACCCACTTCATCCAAAAAAATAGTACCTCCATCAGCTACCTCGAAATAACCTTTCCTGTCGGCAGTCGCTCCTGTAAACGAACCTTTTTCGTGACCAAACAATTCTGAGTCTATCGTGCCCTCTGGAATAGCTCCACAGTTGACAGCTATATAAGGACCATGCTTGCGATGACTATAATAATGTATAATTTGCGGAAAATTCTCTTTACCCACACCACTTTCACCTGTAATTAACACAGACAAATCGGTTGGCGCCACTTGCACAGCAATATCAATAGCACGATTCAACAATTCTGAACTGCCGATAATCCCAAAACGCTGTTTAACTGTTTGTATTTCTGAATGTTGCATTATAATCTAATTTCCTGACTGTAAATTTGACATACTACTGACAAAATTAGTAAAATTTCAAACGAAATATCAGTAAAAATAAAAAAATACATTATTAATTTATATAATTAACAATTTTTCAAGTCTAAAATCGCTAAACGACAAAAAACCTCATGTAAA
>CAYNHC010000008.1:17976-28518 GCA_964396705.1 uncultured Paludibacter sp. | reverse complement strand
TTATAAAATCTAATTAACAACATGCAAATATTTAATTATCCTCCAAAAGATTCCTGGATTAATATTTTAAAACGTCCGGTTTTCGACAGTACAACTTTATTTGAAACAGTTCAGAAAGTGTTGGACGATGTGCGTTTGCATGGAGATAAAGCAGTAAAAGAATATACAGAGCAATTCGACAAAGTTCAGCTTGAAACTACAGAGGTTACAAAGGAAGAAATTGCTGACGCCGAAAAAGTGATTTCCATTCATTTGAAACAAGCTATTGAAATGGCTCGCAGGAATATTTGGAAGTTTCATTCTGAACAACAGATTGATTTGCCTGAAGTACAAACTTCTCCGGGTGTGTTTTGCTGGCAAAAGCCTATTGCGATAGAAAAAGTGGGGTTATATGTTCCCGGGGGCACAGCTCCCTTATTCTCAACAGTACTCATGTTGGGGATACCCGCACGAATTGCCGATTGTAAAGAAATCATACTTTGCACCCCGCCGAATAAAGAGGGGAAAATACATCCAGCGGTATTATATGCTGCAAAAGTTGCCGGCGTTCATCGCATTTTTAAAATCGGTGGCACACAAGCAATTGCTGCAATGGCTTACGGAACCGAAACGGTACCAAAGGTTTACAAAATATTCGGCCCCGGAAATCAATATGTTACAGCTGCGAAGCAACTTGTTTCATTAAAGGATGTCGCCATTGATATGCCTGCCGGACCTTCAGAAGTTGAAGTTTTAGCAGATAAATCGTCAAATCCGGTTTTTGTTGCTGCTGATTTACTTTCGCAGGCTGAACATGGAGTTGACAGTCAGTCAATATTAATTACAGTTGATGAGGCGTTAGTAGAAAAAGTGCTGGAGCAAATTGAAATTCAGATTGAAAAACTTCCACGAAAGGAAATTGCCCGTAAGGCATTGGAAAATAGCAAGATTATTGTACTTAATACGCTTGAGGAAGCCGTAGAAATGACAAATGAATATGCACCTGAACATCTTATTATCTCTACACGTTATCACATGGGAGTAGCTGATCGGATTATCAATGCAGGTTCGGTTTTTCTTGGTGATTATACCCCTGAAAGTGCCGGCGATTATGTATCGGGCACAAATCATACTTTGCCTACCAATGGTTATGCTAAAGCTTATAATGGAGTTAACTTAGATAGTTTTATTCGCAAAGTAACTTTTCAGCAAATTACCAAAGAAGGTCTCACAAATTTAAGTAATGCAATTATACTTATGTCTGAAAGTGAAGATCTTCATGCCCACAGCAATGCTGTTAAAGTGAGATTAGATGAAGAAAAAGAAGTAGAAGAAATAAACAGCAGACATATGAGATAGTGTTTTTTGATTGGAAACACAAGTAACAACAAAACAAGTAAACTGAAAAGAATAAAATTAAAAAGACAATGAATTTAGACGAACTTTTAAGGAAAAACATAGTTGAACTCAAGCCTTATTCATGCGCAAGAGACGAATTCAAAGGCAAGGCTTCTATATATTTGGATGCAAACGAAAACCCTTATAATTCACCGTTTAACCGATATCCGGATCCGTTACAGTTAGAATTAAAAGAACAGATTTCGAAGATTAAAAATGTTCCTGTGGACAATATTTTCACGGGAAACGGAAGCGACGAAGCAATTGATTTACTATATCGTGCTTTTTGCGAGCCAAAAGAGGACAATGTAGTGGCTATTGAACCCACTTATGGAATGTATAAAGTTTGTGCTGATATTAACGATGTAGGCTATCGCAAAGTTTTATTGGATGAAAATTTCGACATAGAGGCTTACCGAGTTATTGATACAACAAACGCTCATACCAAGATTATTTGGCTTTGTTCTCCTAATAATCCTACAGGTAATAGTTTGAATAGGAGTGAATTGCATAAAATACTGAAATGGTTTAGAGGAATAGTTGTAATCGATGAAGCTTACATCGATTTTTCTACCGGAGGAAGTTTTTCTTCTTTTCTAAACGAATATCCTAACCTTGTAGTACTACAAACTTTGTCGAAAGCATGGGCAAATGCCGCTGTCAGACTGGGAATGGCCTTTGCTTCGACAGAAATTGTTAATGTCCTCAATAAAATTAAATATCCTTACAATGTTAATGCTATGACTCAGGCAGCGGGCATTAAAGCATTAGAAAATCCGGAACAAACACGAAGATGGGTAAGTATATTACTTGAGCAACGTGAATTTTTAATTGCTGAATTGCAAAAGTTGAATTTTGTAAATCACATTTATCCAACCGATGCAAATTTCGTTTTATTGAAAGTGGAAGATGCGAACGCTTTATACAAATATCTTGTAAAGAAAAGTATTATTATCCGCAACCGGAGCAATGTAACGCTTTGTGATAATTGCATACGAATTACAGTAGGTACTCCTGAAGAAAACAAAATTCTTCTGAATGAATTAAGAAAATTCTGATGTTATATGTTGTTCAAAAAGAATAATATACATATATAATTATAATCTAAATCCTCTTAAAAACTCTTCAGTTTCCATGCGCTTCTTGCCTGGCGATTGAAGAGATTTTATGTATATAAACCCATCTTTCAAAGCAATTTTTACGAATTTTCGACCATCGGTTATAAGAGTTCCTGTTTTTTCGTTATGTAAAATTATTTCCTTTTCTGTTTCAAAAACTTTCAATACTATTTTTTCATTAATTCCCGGAAACTGAACCTCAATCCAAGCAGAAGGATATGGTGACAGCCCACGTACAAAATTGAATATTTCTTCAACAGATTTAGTTGTATCAATTTCACAACTTTCCTTGAAAATTTTAGGTGCCGCTTTCAATTCAATATCTTTTGTAATGAATTGAGACTGGTCAATAGCATCAATTTTATCATCAGCCAATAAATCAATTGTTTTACGAACCATACCTGCACCTACCTCCATTAATCTGTCATGAATAGTGCCGGCATTATCTGACTCGGAAATCGGAATTCTTTCCTGAAGAATAATTTTCCCTGTATCAATTTCATGAGTGAGAAAAAAAGTGGTTGCACCGGTTTCCTTTTCACCATTAATGATTGCATGATTTATAGGTGCAGCGCCCCGATATTGTGGTAACAACGATGCATGTAAATTGAAAGTACCCAACGGAGGCATATTCCATACCACTTCAGGTAGCATACGAAATGCCACAACCACCTGTACATCTGCTTTTAGCTCTCTTAATTGATTTAGAAACAACTCATCTTTAAGTTTTTCCGGTTGTAAAATCGGCAAGTTGTTTTCTATAGCATATTTTTTTACAGCAGAAAATTGCATTTTATGACCGCGACCGGCCGGTTTGTCAGGCATGGTAATTACGCCTACTACATCATAATTATTTTCGACTAAAATCTTCAGGCTCTCTACCGCAAATTCCGGTGTGCCCATAAAAACTATTCTCATATTGATAATTTTGGTTTGTATTAAACCATTATAGAAGTATTAAAATTTGAATGAATCAAATTATCATCAAATCAAAATTCGTGTTTAAAATGTTCTAAGAAAATTTATATTTATCGTTCAATCCAACACCATTCAAAATCATGGGTATAATTTTTTCAAGTCTTATAAACTTTGTTTTTTCCTGCTTTGCATCCAAAAGATAATTAATAAATTCTTTTTGCTTACCATGGCTTAGATTTTCAAAAGCAGTTTTTAATGTTGCATCTTTATTTAAAGCATCCGTAAGAAATTGCGGTGGTAAAACTGTTTTATATCTTTCGGGTTTTATTTTCAGGCCTTTTTGTTCTAATTCTATGGCTTCATTGATGTATTCTAATATCTTTCTTTCATCAATTTTACTTCCTGAAGTGAATCTCCATTGGCGCAGCGATTTTGTTATACCTTCCTGTGCATTGATTAATACTTTGTACGGGTCTTTCAAAAATACACCGTTGTAAAACCATATCGCAAAGTAGTTTTTAAAACCACCAAAACTCACAATATTTTTACCATTATAAGTAAAAACTTCAGTATCCCATTTAATGCTGATTTCTAAATCTGCTTTTCTAAGGATCGATTTTATTAATAATAATTCTTCAATCCATTTTTCTTCATTCAGCAATTTATCCATTGTTTGTCATTTTCCAAATTTCAATTGTAAAAAGCTAATAGTTACCCCCATTAAATTTCTTAGTTCTTCCTGGTCAATGTCCGAAAGTTTTTTGATATAAATACAGGCCTTGCCCATTTTGAATTTGCCGAGGTTTTTTAATAGATACTCGTGTTCTGACAGTCCTGTATAAACATAAAGTGAAATAGCAGCTTTTCGTGGTGAAAATCCTACTAATGGCCAGTCACCTTCTTGACGACTTCTTTCTGATTTGTAATGATAGCTACCGAAACCGATCATAGATGCTCCCCACATTTTGGGTTCGAATCCTGTGTAATCCTGCATTAGCGTCAACAATTCATAGCTGTCATTGCGTTTTTGTTCTGTATCTGCAAATGAGTTTATAAAGTTTAGAACATCTTCATTTGTTTGTTTTGTTTTTAATTCAGCCATAATTTTTTTTATTTTTCCAAAATATATACTGGAGTTTATGAGTTGGATTACAATCTAAATTACCCGTATTTTATCTGTATTTTACAACTTTCAAAACAAATTAATTCCTTTTATCCACACCCCACATCAATTTGCTTTTCAGTGAATCGAAAAAGGTGTGATTTAGTTGTTTTATTACTTTTATTGTATAATCTGCTCTGGATATACGGAGAATTGTATTTTGTTCCATGACCTTCGTTCGTCCGTCCAACGAAATCATATAACAATGACTTCGACTTTTCACTTCAAGATCAATAACCCAATTGTCAGGAATTACCAATGGTCGTACATTCAAACTATGCGAAGCCACCGGAGATAAAATTATGTTTTGAGATTGCGGCACCAAAAGTGGTCCACCTACGCTCATCGAATATGCAGTCGATCCGGTGGGTGTCGAAATGACTAACCCATCGCCCTGATAGGTATGTACCGGCTCCGAATTCAGGCTTACATGAATGCTTATCATTGATGAACTGTCTTGTTTTGAAATGGAAATATCATTCAAAACACATGAATAACCGAAGGGCGTTCCATCTTTTGCATCAACCTTTAAAAGAGATCGTTCTTCGATGATATATTTTTTTGAAATTATAGTTTCTAACGCCTGCAAAATATTATCACTTGCAACATCTGCCAAAAAGCCCAGTCTTCCGGTATTTATACCTAAAATTGGAATGTTCTTTCGCCCAACCCGGGCAGCAGTTGTAAGAAAAGTACCATCGCCTCCGATGCTTAAAGCTACATCAGCATTAAATTCATCATCGTAAATAATTTCAGTATTATCCAAACAACAGTTGTCATAAGCTTTTACAAAATCAAATAGTTCATTGTCAAGTAATAATGTGACGTTTTTCCCGTTGAAGAAATCTAAAAGTACTTTGATGTGAGAAATAATCACCGGTCTGAAGATATTTCCGAAAACTGCAATTCTCATAATTTCTTGTGCTTATTTATTACGTTGTTGTATTAAAGATTCAATATTTTTATTGATTAAAATAACTGAAAGTTATCACAATAAAGTCTTAGGTTCAATTTTTTGGCGTATTTTTGCAAATTAAAATTCGGCTTAATATTGTCAACACAAAGGAACAAAATGAAATTGAAAATAACAAATTAAATTTTCCGGTTATTCTTCCTTTTTTCCTTTATGATTTCAATTGATGAAATTTAGTCGATTTAAAAAATAGAATTATGACAAAACTAAGTGTAAACATAAATAAAGTAGCTACAATTCGTAATGCCCGTGGTGGTAATGTTCCCAATGTATGTAAGGTAGCATTAGATTGCGAACTATATGGAGCAGAGGGGATCACCGTACATCCACGACCCGATGAAAGGCATATTAGATATGCTGATGTATGGGAATTGAAGCCATTACTTAAAACAGAATTTAATATTGAAGGAAATCCCACTCCTGAATTTATAAAATTGGTAAAAGGCGTTAAGCCAAATCAGGTAACTTTAGTTCCTGATGCACACGATGCTATTACTTCAAATGCAGGATGGAATACAGTTAAATATTTTGATTATTTGAAGGATGTTGTAGCGGATTTTCAAAATTCAGGTATTCGTGTTTCATTATTCATTGATACTGACCCTCAAAATATTGAATTTGCAGCCAAAACAGGTACTGACAGAATAGAACTTTATACAGAACCTTATGCAAGTTTATTTCCTGATAATCGTGAAAAAGCTATAGCTCCTTTTATCGAAGCTGCAAAATTGGCACGTCAACTCGGTTTAGGTATCAATGCAGGTCACGACTTAAGTCTTGAAAATCTTAATTATTTTCATACGCTTATTCCATGGATCGAGGAAGTCTCTATTGGTCATGCACTTATTTCGGATGCATTATATTTAGGTCTGAAAGAAACAATAAAACAATATAAAAATCAGTTAAAATAAATATCGTCGGGAAATCGGGTATAAAATTTGATTAAAGATAAATTTTAAAAAATAAAAATCAACGAATATGAATTTAATGCTAATCCTTCAGGCAGCTAACGCAGTTGCACCAACTACAACCGAAGAAGTTGTAAAAGAAATGAATTTATGGGAAATGTTCAAATATGGTGGTCCAATTATGTATGTGCTGGTTATTATGTTTGCGATTGCCATTTATATGTTTATCGAAAGACTAATAACGTTGAAACATGCATTGAAAGAGGATAACTCATTCATGAACAGGATTAAAGACTATATATATGACGGGAAAATTGATGCAGCAGTAAAGCTTTGCCGCGATGCCAATACCCCAACTTCCCGAATGGTCGAAAAAGGAATTAGTCGTTTAGGTCGTCCGATGAGCGATGTTTTGGTTGCTATCGAAAATGTTGGTAATCTTGAAATAGCAAATCTTGAAAAAGGGTTGGTTATTGTAGCATCTATTTCAGGAGGAGCACCAATGTTAGGATTTTTGGGGACTGTAACAGGGATGGTTTCTACATTTTATAATATGTCATTAAATAATACCGGTACTATTCAGTTAAGCGATTTGTCGGTGGGTATGTATCAGGCAATGGTTACAACCATTGGAGGTCTTATTGTAGGTATTTTAGCTTATTTTGCTTATAATTATCTTGTTTCGCGTGTCGATTCTGTAGTGCGTAAACTCGAAGCAAGAACCATGGAATTTCTTGATATGCTTAATGAACCGGCATAATGCTTTAAACTGGTAAATTTAAAATTCATTTAAATTTATCATGTTTTTCCAGAAGTAAATTCATATTAATTTAATCGAAAAGAAATAATGGCCTTAAAAAAAAGAATAAAAGTAGAAGCCGGTTTTTCAATGTCGTCAATGACTGATATTATTTTCCTTTTGCTTCTGTTTTTCATCATGGCTTCCACCATGTCTTCGCCCAACGATATAAAACTTAATTTGCCTCAAAGTAAAGCTACCAGCTCTACCAAATCGGTCATTGCAAAAGTATCTATCGATGCTGATGGAAAATATTTTGTAGCCCAAGGAAGTAATATGCCTGAAGAAATTGCGCCAGAGTTACTTGAGTCGTTCATATTAAATCTCGTAGCTCAGGATAGTACAACTTATATTGCACTTCATGCTGATCAGAATATTGCATACAAAGAAGTTGTAAAAGTGCTTGATATTGCTAATCAACACAAATTAAAATTGGTTATTGCAACTCAAACAGCAAAAAAATAATAGCAGTGAAGAAGTCAGAAAAATATGGAATGATAGGCTCAGTGATTATAACATTACTGTTATTCCTTTTACTATTCTTAATTGTTATGCCAGGGCTTAAAACTCCCGAAGATGAGGGTATAATGATAAGCTTTGGTGAAACTTTGGATGGAGGAGGTGTTACACCCACGCCCACGCCTAAACCAAAAGTAACTGAGGCTACTGTACCAAAAGTGACTCAACCAAAAACTACAACACCAAAAGTTGTGAAAAATGACTATGTTACTCAAAAAGATAATTCTGTGGCTATTGATGAACAAAAGAAAAAAGATAAACAGGAAAAAGAAGCAATAGAAAAACAAAGGTTAGAAGAGCAACGGATTGCAACAGAAAAGAAACGCAAGGAACAGGAAGCTATTGATAAGGCTAACATGGATGGTTTATTTGGCAATGGAGGAACCAAAGGTAGTGGTAATACATCAGGAAATACCACAACAGGAAATCCAGCAGGATATGGAACATCAGGCGCAAATTCGTATTCGCTGACAGGTCGCTCCCTGAATGGTCGAATTGTAGATCCTAGTTATGAGTATGATGTAGAAGGGAGAGTTGTAGTTAAAATCAAAGTTGATAAAAGTGGAAATGTTATTGATGCCTCCATAACCTCTGGAACAAATATTTCAGATAAAATTATTAAAGATGCAGCTTTAGCAGCTGCAAGAAAGACAAAGTTTAGTTCTGGCAATGGAGAAGCATTTGGATCAATTACATATAATTTTAAATTGAAATAGTTATGAAAGTTTTTTTATTTCTTGCCGAAGGATTTGAAGAAATTGAGGCCATTGCAGCCATCGATATTTTCAGACGTGCATCAATAGATATGACTACAGTATCTATTAAAAATGAACTTCAAGTAACCGGAGCCCACGGAGTTACAGTTATTGCCGATAAATTATTTTCAGAAGTTGACTATAAAGGAAATGACTTGTTGTTTTTGCCTGGTGGGTTACCCGGCACAACAAATCTTGAAAAACATGATGGACTTAAAGAACTTATCAGAAATCAGTTTTTAAATGGCGATAAAATAGCTGCAATATGTGCTGCACCTTCCATATTAGGCAAAATGAATATTTTGAAAGGTAAAGAAGCCATTTGCTATCCCGGATTCGAGAATTCGTTAATCGATGCCCAAATATCTGATAATAAAATAGTAAAATCCGGAACAATTCATACAGCTAAAGCAGCAGGAGTTGCTATTCAGTTTGCTTTAAAATTGGTTGAAGAATTGAAAGGAAAAGATGTTGCCGATAGTATTTCAAAAGCAATATATTTGGATTAATTCTCAGGAATTCAATCATTAACATAAATTTAGAATTCTATTTTCACTTAATGTTGAGGCAATAAAATTTTTTAGGATTGTATTACGATTAAATATTATAGCAAAAAAAAGGAATATGAATTCATATTCCTTTTTAAATTCTTTCAGTTTCAATTTGTTAATTAACTGCTGCTGACAATTCGGCACCTGCTTTAAACTTAGCAACTTTTTTTGCAGCAATGGTTATTGGCTGTTTGGTGGCGGGATTTATACCCTGACGAGTTGCGCGTTCACCTACTGTGAAAGTACCAAAACCTACTAAACTAACTTTATCGCCTGCTACAAGAGCATTCGAAATACTTTTAACAACTGCATCAAGCGCTTTTTTAGCATCCACTTTGCTAATTTTGGCCTCTTCTGCAACGGCATTAATCAATTCTGCTTTGTTCATAAGATAAAAGATTTTTTTTGATTTGAAACCCAGTGATATGTTTTAACTTTGCAAATGTAATTGTTTGAAAATTAAATACAAATGTTTTTTTAAGAAAATAATATTTTTTTTACACACATCCTAAAAATATGTTCAATAACATAATTCATCAGTATATTTCATTACTTTTGTAGTAATTGTAATAATAATTTACTCCTTTCAATGGTTTTTTCAGGCTGATTAAAAAACAATTGGTTAAAAAGGAAAAATCAATGTTTCATAGTTTAATAAAAAAGATAATTAAATGAATAATAATCGTCCTTCATTTTTAAGTTCAATACCTCCGATTGTAAAAAACCTGATTGCTATCAATTTAATCTTGTGGTTAGCCACTATAGCCTTACCGGGCATTTTCAGGCGCTGGGATTTAAATGTAGATCTGACTGATATTTTGGGTATGCATTACTGGGCTTCGGATAAATTTAATATTGCTCAAATGTTTACTTACATGTTTATGCATGGAGGGTTGAATCACATATTCTTTAATATGTTTGCCTTATACATGTTTGGTAGTGTACTTGAATATACGTGGGGAAGCAAACGTTTTTTAATCTATTACATTTTTACCGGATTTGGTGCAGCCGTTGTACAGCAGATTTTTTGGACTGTTGAATTTCAAACGCTGATTAATTCCATGGACACTGCAATAGCGGCAAATTCGGGTGTTAGTTTACTTCCTTATCAGGAGATGCTTAGCAGATATTTTTCATTTTCGAATCTTGCAAATTTTGATGCTGCATCCATAATTGATATGAAGCAAATGTTTGTAAATATGCCTGTAACCATTGGCGCTTCAGGTTCTGTTTTTGGTGTGTTGCTCGCTTTTGGTTGGTTATTTCCTGAAGAAAGAATTTTTTTAATGTTCATTCCCGTTCCGATTAAAGCACGAATTTTTGTTCTACTTTATGGCGTGGCTGAACTATTTCTTGGTGTTGCCCGTTTTTCAGGTGATAGTGTAGCACATTTTGCGCACTTGGGAGGTATGCTGTTTGGCATAATTTTAATACTTATATGGAGAAAAAAAAGACGTTAAGT